>DATJRY010000015.1 GCA_035504415.1 Candidatus Sulfotelmatobacter sp.
CGACGTCGCCGAGGTCGTCGCGCGCTGGACGGGCATTCCCGTTTCGCGACTGCTGGAGGGCGAGACCGAGAAGTTGATTCACATGGAGGAACGTCTGCACGGACGGGTTATCGGCCAGGATCAGGCGATCGAGGCGGTCGCCACGGCGCTGCGCCGCTCGCGCGCGGGGTTGCAGGACCCGAATCGCCCGATCGGCTCGTTCCTGTTTCTCGGTCCCACCGGCGTCGGCAAGACCGAGCTCGCGCGGGCGCTCGCGGAGTTCATGTTCGACTCCGAGGAAGCGATCGTCCGGATCGACATGAGCGAGTACATGGAGAAACACTCGGTCTCCCGCCTGGTCGGTGCGCCGCCGGGGTATGTCGGCTACGAAGAGGGGCCAGCTGACCGAGGCCGTGCGCCGCCGGCCGTACTCGGTCGTGCTGCTCGACGAGATCGAGAAGGCGCATCCGGACGTGTTCAACCTGCTGCTGCAGGTGCTCGAAGACGGCCGGCTGACGGACTCTCAGGGCCGCGTCGTCGACTTCAAGAACACCGTCATCGTCATGACCTCGAACGTCGGCGCGACCGGAATGACGACGACCAGCGAGATCGGCTTCCGTCCGCAAAAGGACAGCGGTGCGAGCGACGAGCAGGCCTACGAGCGCATGAAGACGCGCGTGCTCGACGAGGTCAAGCACGCGTTCCGGCCCGAGTTCCTCAACCGCGTCGACGAGATCGTAGTCTTCCACCAGCTCAGCCGCGAGCAGATCGCCGAGATCGTCGGACTCGAGCTCGAGAAAGTCATCCGCGAGGTCAAGGCTCAGGAGATGTATCTCGAGGTCACCGAAGACGCCAAGGCGCTGTTGGCCAAGAAGGGTTGGGATCCGCAGTTCGGTGCCCGTCCGCTGCGTCGCGCGATTCAGCGCGAGGTCGAGGACGAGCTGGCCGAGGAGATGCTCAAGGGCAACTTCGGGACCGGCGATCGCATCCTCGCGGAAGTGAACGCCGACAATCCGGAAAAGCTGCGCTTCTCGAAGATCCCGCACGTCGAGCCGCCTGCGCCCTCGCAGCCGGAGGTCCAGCCGGCGTAGCCGAACCCTCGTCGGGTTGACGCCCTATGGCCTGTGGCGATCTCGCCTTCCGGCGCAGATCGGCACCTGGTTCGCCCGCGATCTCACCCGTGACGCGCTTGCCCTCGTCGAGGGCGGGCGCGTCGCGCTGCGTTCCGTCGAGCCCAACCGCATCGAGGCCACCGTGAAAGATCGCGTCCCCGTCCAGACGACCGTCGAGTGGGCGACGGGGACCGGTCCGCAAGCGCTGCGCTCGGTCTGCAGCTGCGGGGCGACGGGCGTTTGTCAGCACGTCGTCGCGACGCTCGAAGTTGTTCGTACCGCCGAGGACGTCGGCGCGCCGCCGCCGGTCGAAGAGGCCGAGGTCGACCTCTCGTGGATCCCCGACGCCGATCCCGAGAGCGGACGGCCGCGTGCGCGCGCCGTGTGGCCGGTGCTGGCGGTCACCAACGGCGGGACGCTGAGCGGCTCGCTCTACCTCGACACGCCGCGGCTGCGCGGGGTCATCCGCGACGCCGATGCGATCCTGGCCATGATGGACCAGACCCCGGCCGACGATTGGGACGAGGTCGACCGCGGCCTGCTGCGCGACGACGCCGTGCAGGAGGCGTTCGGGGCCCGGGCCTCGGCCAAGGCGCTGGCACGCGCGCTGTTCCGCCTGGCGCGCCATCCGCGGCTGCGCTTCGACGACGACCCGTCGGCCAATCGGCACCCCTCGGAGCTGCCCCCGTTCGCCGTCGACCCGCGCGGGACGCGGCTGCGGGCCGCCCGGGCGGGCGGCTCGTTCGTTCCGGTGGTCGAGAACCACGACGGCGCCGCGGTCGCGCTGGCCGGCGCGCTCGTCCTGGACGGGCCGCCGCCGTGGCTGATCGCGGAGCGCACCGCGTACCTGCTCGACGGGGCGTTCGATCCGCGCAAGGTCATCCTCGCGGCGCGCACCGCCGCCGAGGCGGCGCCCGACGAAGAGCGCCAGCCCACGACCCGCACGATCGCTCGGGTCGCGCCGTTCCTGACCGCCGCCGAACGCGCCGCCCTCAACGTCGACGACGCCGCGCGCCCGGCGCTGCTGGTGCGGGCCGGCTGGCGCGACGGCGCGCTGGTGGCGCGGCTCGCGTTCGCCGATCGCGCGACCGGCGCGTACGCGCCGTTCAGCTCGCACGGCGCGGTGACGTCGAGCGACGGCCGCTTCGTGCGCTGGGCACCCGACGTCGCGCGCGGCTTCGCGCGCCGCTTCCTCGAGAGCGGCTTCGTGCCGCGCGGGAGCGACGTGTTCGCACTGCACGATCCCGACCGCGCGGCCGAGATCGTGCGCACGACCTGGACGGCGTGGGACGACGTCGAGGTGCGGCTCGACGAGTCGCTGGCCTCGCTGCTCGGCAACGGCGCGATCGACGTTTCGATCAGCGCGTCGGCGGTCGAAGGCGCGGGCGACTGGTTCGACCTCGACGTCGCGGTGTTCGTCGGCGACGGCGAGCCGCTCACCCGCGAAGAGCTGCGCGCGCTGCTGGGCGCCAAGGGCCGCTACGCGGAGGTACGCGGCAAGCTGGTCGACATCGCCGACCTGCGCTCGCGCCAGAATCTGCTCTCCGAGCTGACCGATCGCCGCCGCACCGGCCTGGCCGCGCTGGTCGCGATGCGCGACGAGCTGCACGAAGCGTTCGGTGAGGTCGTGCTGCCCGAAGAAGTGGAGCGCATTCGCGAGCGGTTGCGCACCTTCGAGGGCATCGAGGAAGTGCCGATCCCCGAGGCGCTCGACGGACACCTGCGCGACTATCAGCGGCGCGGACTGGACTTCCTCTCGTACCTCTCGTCGTTCCGTTTCGGCGGCATCCTGGCCGACGAGATGGGGCTCGGGAAGAGCATCGCCGTCCATCAGCGGGTCGTGACGCCGCGCGGGTTGCGCATCTTCGGCGAGCTGAAGGTCGGCGATCAAATCATGGGGCGCGACGGATTGCCGCACACGGTGATCGGCGTCTATCCCCAAGGGGTGCTGCCGGCGTATCGCGTCACGTTCAGCGACGGCTCCTCGACCCTGGCGTCGGACGACCACTTGTGGGCGGTCAATTCCGCGGTACGAAAGAATCGTGGTCTTCCCTATCGCGTGCTGACGACGCGCGAGATTCGCGAGCGGCTGCACGACGCGGCAGGCAATGCGCGGCACTACATTCCGATCGCCGATCCGATGCACTTCGGGCAAAGCCCGGAGCTGCCCATCGAGCCGTACCTGCTCGGCGCGCTCCTGGCCGACGGATCGCTCAAGCGCAAGTCGCGGCTGATGTTGACCACGGCCGATCGAGCGCTGTCGGGAGAATGCCAAGAGCTGCTTCCGACGGGCACCGAGCTCGTCTTGCGCGATCGCTACGACTATCGCATCAAGAGCACGATTCCGCGGCAGCACGCGCTCTGGTCGGCGATCGAAGAACTGGGCTTGCGCGGCTTCGGCTCGTCGATGAAGTTCGTCCCGTCCGTCTACAAAACGGCGTCGATTTCGGATCGGTTGGCTCTGCTGCAAGGCCTGCTCGACACAGGCGGAAGCACCTCCGACAACCACGTCGAGTTTACGACGGTCTCCGACCAACTGGCGCAGGACGTCGCCTGGCTGGTCCAGTCACTGGGCGGCGTGGCGCGGATGGGCTACAAAGCGGAGCCGAGGGATGTCTACAAGGGCGAGCAGCGTATCGGCAAGCCGTCCTACCGCGTCGGCATCTCGTTGCCGCCCGAATATCCGCCCTTCCGCCTGGCGCGAAAGTTGTCCACGTACACGCCGCGGACGAAGTACCTGCCGACGCGCGCGATCGTCAAGGTCGAGTATCAAGAAGACTGCGAGATGATGTGCATCGCGGTCGACGCGCCCGACCAGCTCTTCCTGGTCGACGACTTCATCGTGACCCACAACACGGTCCAAGTCATCGCTCATCTCTTGCGGCGCAAGGAGAACGAGGGCGAAGTCCCGGTACTGGTCATCGCGCCAACGTCGGTGACGCATACGTGGGAGAACGAGCTCAAGAAGTTCGCGCCCTCGGTGCGGGCGCTGCGGCTGCAGTCGGGGAGCGACCGCGCCGCCAAGTACGAGACGATCCACGACTACGACGTCGTCATCACCTCGTATGCGCTGGCACGTCTGGACGCGCAGCAGCTCGAGCGGTTTCGCTTCCGCACGCTGGTGCTCGACGAAGCGCAGAACGCCAAGAACCCGGCCTCGCAGATCGCGCGCGTCGTGCGCGGGCTGCAGGCCGACCATCGGCTGGCGCTGACCGGTACGCCGGTCGAGAACTCGCTGCGCGACCTGTGGGCGATCTTCGGTTTCGTCGAACCGGGTCTGTTGGGATCGGAGACCTCGTTCCGCCGGCGCTTTGAGCTGCCGATCGCCGACGGCGACGAGCGGGCCGCGATCGTGCTGCGCTCGCGCTTGGAACCGTTCTTGCTGCGCCGCACCAAGGAAGACGTCGCGCGCGAGCTGCCCGAGCGCACCGAAGCCGTCATCGAGTGCGAGCTCTCGCCGCTGCAGCGCCGGCTCTACCGCGGCATCGTCGAGGCCGCGCGTCGCG
This sequence comes from Candidatus Sulfotelmatobacter sp., assembly GCA_035504415.1. NCBI lineage: Bacteria > Pseudomonadati > Acidobacteriota > Terriglobia > Terriglobales > Candidatus Korobacteraceae > Candidatus Sulfotelmatobacter > Candidatus Sulfotelmatobacter sp. Next base: position 4,598 of record DATJRY010000015.1, read on the forward strand.
ACGTGTTGGCCAAGCTCGACGAAGAAGGCGGCGAGGCGACCACGCTGCACGTCCTCGAGGCGCTCACGCGGCTGCGCCAAGTCTGCGCGCACCCGGGGCTGCTGATGCCCGAAGCGCTCGAAGACCCCGAAGCCAGCGGCAAGTTCGAGGCCTTCGGCGAGACGGTCGAAGAGATTCTCGACGGCGGTCACAAGGTGCTCGTCTTCAGCGCCTTCGCCTCGATGCTCAAGATCATGCGGCGCAGCCTGGACCGGCGCGAGATCGCCTACGGTTATCTCGACGGATCGACCAAGGACCGCGACCGGCAGGTCGAGGTCGAGCGCTTCATGGCCGACCAGGGGCCGCCGGTGTTCCTGTGCTCGCTCAAGGCCGGCGGCGTCGGGCTCACGCTCACCGCGGCCGACTACGTGATCCTGTACGATCCGTGGTGGAATCCGGCGGTCGAGCGTCAGGCCATCGACCGGACGCACCGTATCGGCCAGACGCGTCCGGTGACGGCGTACCGAATGGTGACGGCCGGCACGGTGGAGGAGAAGATCCGCGCCTTGGCCGAGCGCAAGTCGGCGCTCTCGCGCGCGGTCATCAAGGCCGACAGCGCGGTGGCCAAGACGCTCACGCGCGAAGATCTCGCGTTCCTGTTCAGCGACCCGGAATAAGCGGCGCCCGCACGGCCGGTGACGGCCGTCACTCGGCTGTCAGCGACCGTACGATCGTGTGATCCGCGCGGCTCATTGCGCGTCCGCGCGCTGCCGATGACCTTGGTACGCGGCACCCGGCTCCCGCCGTGCCGCGCGCTCACAAGGACGTGTCTCTTCCATGAAGCGGATTCTTCTCGCGTTGCTGCTGGCGCTTTCGTTCACCGCGCCGGCCTTCGCCGTCTCGACCAACGATCTCGCGCCGGCGGATCGCTACTTCGGCCGCCTCAAGATGAGCATCTTGGGGATTCGCAACTCGATCAAGGACCTCTCCGCGCGGGCCGACGTCGTGCCCGACGAGGCCGAGCACATCTTCGACAAGGCCGTGCTGGTCGAAGACGCGCTGCGCGACTGGCAGGCCAAGTTCCCGCGCGACCCGTGGATCCCCAAGTACGCGTACTCGCTGGCGCAGCTGTACGCCAAGCTCGATCTCGACGACGCGCGTGCGCGCCGCAGCGACATGCTCGACTGGCTCGACGCGGAGTACCCCGACAGCGAGTTCGCCAACCGCGACTGAGGGCTAGGGGCCGGTCACCGCGCCGGTCAGGTCGGCATGCGCGTAACGGGCCAGCTCGTCACGCGTGACCAGCCGGCAGTCGCGCGTCCAGCTCGCGTCGTCCTCGTGGCTCGGGCACCAGCGTGCGGCGCGAAAGTCCAGCCCGTGCAGGTCGACGCCGCGCAGATCGGTGCAGTTGGTGCGGCGCACGTGGCCGTCCTCGACGGTGACGGCGTCGCTGCACAAGACGGCGTCGCCGATCGTCGCTCCGCCCAGCCGGGCGTCCCGCAAGACGGCCCCGATCAGCGTGGCGCCGCGCAGATCCGATGCGCCGAAGTCGGCGTCGGCGGCGTTGACGCCGACCAAGTCGCCATCGCGCAGCGAGGTGCCGTGCAGGTTCGTCCCCTCGAGGTTCGACCCGACGATCTTGATGCCGTCCAGATCTTGACCGTGCAGGTCGAGCCCTTCCAAGTTGCAGCCGGTGCACTCGCGCAAGACGGCGTGGCCGGCCTCCGGTGTGAGGTGCGCGCTCGCGAGACGAACGCCGACGAAGCGAACGCCGTCGATCCGCGCGTTGGCGAACGAGGTGTCGCGCAGATCGGCACCGATGAACTTGGCGTTGGTCAGGTCCGCGCCGTCGAAGCGCGCGCCGCTCAGGTCGTCGCCGGTGAAGACGGCGTCGCGCAGGTTGGCGCGCGAGAAGTCGACGCTCTGAAGATCGTCGCCGGTGAACTTGAGCCCGTGCAGGTCGAGCCCGCGCATGTCCTTGGGCAGTTTGCAGCCGACGCACGAGCCGATCAGCTCGCGGTCGAACGCCGATGTGTCGCGAGCGGCGGCCGGCACCGCGGCGGCGAGCAGCCCGGTCACGGCCACGGCGAGAGCGAGGGGGCGGATCATCGGGACCTCCTATAACTATCGAATTAGGTGAACGGGGCAAAAAAGAAGACGGGGCCGGCCTAGTCGCCCAGGCTGGTCCCGTGGAGCTGGATCCCGCCGGTACGAGCGCCGTCGAGGTTCGCGCCGCTCAGGTCGCACCCGTCGAGGATCGCGCCGGTGAGGTCGGCGTTGGACAAGTTCGTGTGGGAAAGGTCGACACCGGTGAAGTGGACGCCGTTCAGTCGCGCGCCGGCGAGGTTCGCGCCGCGCAGGTCGACGCCGCTGATGACGATCCCGTGCAGGTCTTGACCGCGCAGGTCCATGCCGTGCAGATCGCAGCCCACGCAGCTGGCGACGACGTCGCGCAGGCTGGTGCCGCGCAAGCTCGTCCCCAGCAGCTCGACGCCGGTCAACGTGATGCCGTGCAGGTTGGCGTTGTCGAAGTTCGCACCGCGCAGCTCGACGCCGCTCAGCGTCGCGCCCTCGAGGTTGGCGCCGGTCAGGTCGGCGTCGCGCAGATCGACGCCGTTGAGGTTCACGTGCGCGAGGTTCGCGCCGCGCAAGTTGGCGCCGCGCAGGTCGTCGCCGGTGATGCTCAGACCGTGCAGGTCGACTCCTTGCAGGTTGGCCTGACGCAGGTCGCAGGCGGCACACGCCTGGATCAAGTCGCGCGACCAGTGCAGGTGCGCGGGGCGGTGCGCGTGCGCGTCGCCGTCCAGGTCGTCGTCGGCGACCTGCCGGGGCAGTCCCTTGAGCGACGCCGCGACTTCCTTGGACACGTCGTGCGCGACGCCGGCACCGACGCTGCGCGCGATCTGGGTGGCCAGGTGCGTGCTCCAGGCGACCGCGCCGGCCGCCTCGGAGGCGGGCGTGGCGACCGTGCGCGCGGTCTCGGCCGCCACGCGCGCGCTGTTCGCGGCGACGTGCGAGGCGGCTGCCGCGGCGTGCTCCTTGGCGCGCAGCTGCGCCGCAGCCGCTTGCGCCTGGGCGGTGGCGGAGGCCATCGTGTCGGCCTTCGCGTCGAGCGGCGTGCTCGGCTCGCGTTCGACGATGTAGACGTGCTTGGTGATGACGCGCGGCGTCGCGACGGCGAGCGGGGCGAGCGACGCGGTGACGCGCGCGGGGGCCGGCGTGTACGCCGTCATCGGCGCGGTCATGTCGCCGGTCGGTGCCGGCGGCAGCTCCACGGCGGGGGCGGCCGTCGCGACCAGCGCGACCGCGGCGCAGCCGGCGATGGCCATGCCCAGCGCGGTGGCCGGCGAGCGGTGCAGACGCGCGCGATTCTTGTCGAGCAGCTGCTCGATGCGCACGCTGATCTGCTTACGCGTCAGCAAGGCACCCGGCGCGACGACGGCGTGCTCGGGCATGCGCATCTCGCGCGCCAGCTTCCACAGCGAGGTCGCGTATTGGTGCGCGGCGCCGGTGCGATCGACCACGGCGTCGTCCGAGGCGATCTCGCGCTCGAGCGCGATGCGGCGGCCGACCAGCCACACGATCGGGTTGAACCAGAAGATGCGCTCGATCGTGCGCTGGACCAGATTCGTCCAGTCGTCGTAGCGGCGCAAGTGCGCGTGCTCGTGCAGGATCAGCTGCTCGATCGCGGCCAGACCGTCGGCCGTCGCGAGCTCGGTCGGGATCAAGATGACGGGGCGGCGGAAACCGATCGCCACCGGTGTCTCCGTCTCGTACGAGAGGCGCAGGTAGATCTCGCGGCCGGGGCCGATCTCGGTCAACCACGGCAGCTCTTCGGCCAGCGGGCTGTCGAGCGGGCTCGAGCGGCGCTTGAGGCCGCGCACGCGCTGGACGCTGAACAGCAAGCCGCCCAGTCCGATCGCCGCGCCGATCAGCCACACCGCGACGACGCCCAGCGCGACGTCGCGCGAGAGCATCGGGACGCTGTCGGCGATCGCGACGCGCACGTCGTGCAGCCGCTCGACCGGGGTGGACGCGATGCCGGGCGCCGGCGCGACGGCGCGCGTGTGCGCGGCGGGCGCGCCGTGCGCGGCGCCGCGGGTGCGATCGGCCGCCGCCCGCTCGTCGCGCGTCGGCGGCGGCACCGACCAGCTGCCGGCGGGAGCGGTGTGCGCGACGTGCGTGCTATGGAGGAGCGAGGTCGCGATGCCGAGCACGGGCATCGCGCCGGTCGCGACCAGAGCGATCGTCCACAGCAGGTGCCGGGTCGCGGCGGTCAGAGCCAGCGTTCGCGTCGCCACGAACACGCAGGCCGCCAAGATCGCACCGAGGACGACGCTCGCGACGACCGCGTACAACGCGACGCCGACGATCGCCTCGAGCATGTTACTTGTCCTTGGCTCGGTCGAGCAGCTCGCGCAGACGGTCGAGTTCGCCGTCGTCGACGGCTTCGGTCTCGAGCAGGTTCAGCACCAGCTCGCGCGGCGATCCGTCGAAGAAGCGCGAGAGCACGTGCTGCACGACGCTGCGCTGTGCCTCGTCGCGTGCGACGACCGCGCGATACACGAAGGCGCGCCCGACGGCCTTGTGCCGCACATAGCCCTTCTGCTCGAGGATGCGCATGGTGGTGAGCACGGTATTGTAGGCGAGCGGCGGATCGCCGATCGCGTCGACGACGTCGGCGACGGTCGCCTCGGGGCGGTCCCATAGGACCTGCATGAGACGGTACTCGGCCTCCGTCAGGGTCGGCGACTTCTTGCGCGGCATGCTCTGACGCTACCATGCGGCGCGCCAGCTGTCAACTAATGTTTTAAGTTGATGGTGAGAGAACCGTGAAAAGACCGCTCAGGCCGCCGAGAGGGCGGCCGGGCGGCGGGCGGTGGCCCAGCCGGTCATCGCCGCGCGCGGACCCTCGCCGTGGTCGCGCGCGGCAGCCGCCAGCTGGCGGTGCGTCAGCGCCGGGCCGTCGAGCGGAGCCAGGGCGACGTCGTCCAGGTCGGCGCGGACGGCCAGCGGCTCGAACACCGGCTCGCCGTTCAGCAGCGCGGCATGCCGGCCGTCCAGCTGCAGCTCGACCACCGGGATCCCGGCGTCCGCGGCGGCCAGGCCGGCCGCGCGGGGCGCGTTCGGTCCGACCAGCAGCACCCGGGCCTTGCTCTCACGCAGCGCGGCGCCGATGCGCTCGGCGCCGAGCGGCACGTAGGCGAACCCGGCCGTCGCCACGCCCAGCAGCGCCGCCAGCGCCGGCTCGTCGTCCGCGAGCAGGGCCGCGACCCGGTCGCCCGGGCGCAAGCCGCGCGTGACCAGCGCGGCGCCGACCGCGTCGGCGGCGTTGCACAGCGGCAAGTCGTCACCGTGGCAGAAGAGGTCGGCCAGCGTGGGCGGGAGCATGGGGCCCGTTTTTCCGCGAACCCTCCAAGCGAAACCTTCGACCCGTCCAAAAGCGACGGGCGGGTGCGCTGCCGCACCCGCCCGGATCGCTGGTCGCAGCCGCCGGCTAGACCTTGAGGGGCGTGTACCCCTCGCGCGTCGGCAGCTTCTCGCTGCTGATGACGGCCGCGGCCGCCGCGTTGTCCTTGTTCGCACACGACTCGGCCGCGAACTCGCCACCGACCCGGTCGGCGATGGTGAAGAACTCGTTGGCCGCGCGGCGCTTCGCCTTGGGCACGATCACGCCGGCGTAGGTGCCCTGAATCGCCTGGTGATCGCATTTGCGGAAGTAGGTCGGCCCGGCCTTGCCGCCGTCGTAGTGGTAGTCTTCGAAGGCCTCGACGAGCTTCTCGGCGTCGGTCGTGCCGGCGTGCTCGATGCGATTGACGAGGTTCATGCCGGTCATCAAGCCCAGGTACTGGCGCCAGTCGACGTTCGCCGAACGGGTCTTGAGCGCGGCGTAGTACTTCGCCGCATCACCCCCGGCTTCCGGGCCCCACACGTACCCCCACAGCGATCCGACGATGTCGTCGACCGGTAATCCGACCGCGACGTCGTTGCCGCTCAGGATGCCGCCGAAGAGCATCTTCTTGTTGAGGCCGAGCGCGACGGCGTTCTTGACGCCGTTGATCGTGTCGGGTCCGTAATTGCAGAACACCAACGTGTCCGCGTTCGTGTTGCGCGCCTTCGTCAGGTACGATGAGTAGTCGGTTTGGCCGAGCGGATGCAAGTCGACGCCGGCGACCTCGCCACCGTGCGCGAGCAGGATTCGCTCGAGACGCGTGTGTGCGTCGGTGCCGAACGCGTAGTCCGCCACCAGGAAGTACCACTTCTTCCCGTGCTTGAGGAGCTCGGGGCCGACCGCGTTGGCCAGCATCGCGTTCGAGCAGGTCTGTCGGAACGTCGCGCGGTGCGCCTTCGGGCCGGTGATGTTCGTGTCGTGCGTGCCGATCGCGACGAAGAGGATGCCCTGCTCCTCGGCCAGCGCCGAGACCGCCAGACCGACGGCGGAGCTGAGCCCGCCGCACAGCACGTCGACTTTCTCTTGCTGGATGAGTCGTTTGGCCTCGGTCTCGCCCGCCGCGGGCTTCGACTGGTCGTCGCCGTCGATGGCGACGTACTGGATGCGACTATTCTTCTTGTTGGCTTGGTCGAGGGCGAGCTGTAAGCCGAGCTTCTGCGAGGCGGCCGCGTTGGCGTAGACGCCGGAGAAGCTGTCGACGTGGCCTATCTTGACGGTTACTCCACCACCGGCCGCGATGACGTCGCGAGGCGGTGCGAGTGGCGCCGCGCCGGCGATCCGCGTTTCGAGCAGGGGAAACCCGAGGGTTGCCGCGCCGGCGAGCCCGAGGGCGCCGGTACGGCGGAGGAACTCTTTGCGATCGACGGAGGCGTGATCGTCCATGGTGCTCCTTGCCGGGAATGAGTGCGGTTGGGCGAGCCTTTCTTCGCCGCGCTTGCGTGCCCTACGTCAGGTATACCAAAGATTTCCTCGGGGAACGGACCCCGGCGGCGGACGCCGAACTGCCGGGACGTGGCCGAGGAGCGCGCCGAACCGAAGGTCGTCCTGCTGGTGCGGCTGTTGTCCGCGATCGACGAGGGCCGCTTCAGCTTCGAGCAGCTCAAAGACGAGATCGCCGACGAGAAGCCCCCCAGCACGCGGACGTTGCGCCGCTATTTGAGCGTCCTCTCCGATGCGGGCTTCCCGTGGTTCTTCGATCGCGCCAGCGGCACGTATCGGTTCGCGGAAGGCTACAGCCTGCGCCGCTTCAACCTCTCGCACCGCGAGTTGCTCGGTTTGGTCACGCTCAAGCGGCTCGGCTCGTCGCTGGGCGGCACGTTCGCGACCGCGATCGAGGAGACGACGCAGAAGCTGCTGCGTTCCAGCGACCGCCGCACCGAAGTCTCGGTCGAGACGACCTCGCTCGCCATTCGCTTCGGCGAGGTCGCCCTCGAGCCCGACGTCGAGCGCGTCTTCGAGCAGCTGCAGGGCGCGGAGCGCGAACGGCGGCGCGTGAACTTCGGCTACACCGACAAGACCGGCGCGCAGACCAAGCGCAACGTCGACCCGTACGGCTTCATCGTCTCCTCCGGGCGCATCTACCTGGTCGGTTACGATCACACGCGCGCGGACATGCGCGTCTTCGCAGTCGACAACGTCACCGGCGTCGACGTCACGCCGCGCACGTTCGAACGGCCCGCCGACTTCAACCTGGAGGCGTACGGCGCGAACTCGGTCAGCGGCGTCTTCCACGGCGATGCGACGGCCGAGGTGACGGTGCGTTTCTCGCCGCTCGTCGCCAAGGCGGCGACGGCGACGACCATCGCGCGCCACCGCACGGTGGTGCGGCGCGCCGACGGCGGCGTCGAGATCACCTATCGGGTCGTCGATCCGCTCGAGATCGTGCGTTGGTCGCTGCAGTGGGGAACCGAAGCCGAGATCGTCGCGCCGCCGGCCGCGCGCCGCGCGGCCGCCGAGATCGCGACCAGCCTGGCCGGCCGCTACGGGACCGAAACCGCCGGCTGAAGGTCGGCGCGCGTCAATCCAAGCGCGCTTCGGCCGTGCGGATCGCGGGATTCGCGCGCAAGTCGTCGACGAGCTGCGCCAGCGCGCTCGCCGACGCGCCCGCACCGAGCGCGAGCTCGACGCGCTGCGTGCCGTCGGGTTCCGCGCGTCCGAACTCGACGCGGCCGACCGGCGGCAGACTGGCCGTGTGCGCCGCGTCGAGTGCGTCGTGGACGCGAAATCCGCTCTCGACGCTCAGCACGATCGTCGCGCGCCGCGAGCGCACCCACAGGCGCTTCTCGAACGAGCGCATCCCCGCCAAAATGGCGAGCGCGATCACGGTCGCGAGTCCCGCCGCGATGAAGAGATGTCCGCCGGCCGCCAAGCCGATCGCCGCGGCGGCCCAGACGCTCGCCGCCGTCGTCAGGCCGCGCACGCTGCGTCGCCGCACGATGATCGTCCCGGCGCCGATGAACCCGATGCCGCTGACGACCTGGGCCGCGATGCGCGAGGGATCGAGCACGACGTTCGGCGCGTGCAGCACGCGCGTGAAGCCGTATTGCGAGACGATCATCAGCAACGCGGCGCCGAGCGCGACCAGCGCGTGATCGCGCAGGCCGGCCGGCTGGTCGACACGCTCGCGCTCGATGCCGATCGCCGCGCCAAGCGCGGCTGCGACCAAGAGCCGGAGGGCGGCTTCGCCCCACGGCAGCGATGCCTCCATGGGGCCCGTGTTCCCCGTCTCGCGCCGCCCTCCCGCGGCGCTGGTGCCGGCAACCTCGTGCAGCAGCACGTGTCATCTGGCTCTCGACCCGACCGTCGCGGTCAAGCGAAACGCCAAGCCGTTCGCGGGCGTTAGAGTAGCCGAGTGTGGTTATGCGTACATTAAGCGGTGTCTTTGCCTGCCTTCTGATCGCGCTTGGCGCCGGAGCGCTTGCGTCGGCCGACGTGCCGACGGGGCAACCCGTTCAGGGCATTCGTTGCGATACGATGGAAGGCTCGGTGTTGCACATCCATCAACACCTTGCCGTGTTCGATCACGGCAAGCCCGTCGGCATTCCGCCCGACGTCGGCCGGCCGCTGATCGCCGGCTGTTTCTACTGGCTGCACACGCATACGCCCGACGGCATCATCCACGTCGAGTCGCCGTACTTCCGCAGCTTCACGCTCGCGAATTTCTTCGGCGTGTGGGGACAACCGCTCACGCCGACCGACGTCGCCGGCGCCAAGCCGCGCAAGGGCGAGCACATCGTCACCTGGGTCGACGGCAACCGCTACACCGGCGATCCGCGCAAGATCGAGTTGACCCAGCACCTCGACGTCACCATCGAAGTCGGGCCGCCGTACACGAAGCCGGCGCCGTTCACCGCCTGGAACGGAAATTAGGCCGCTGATCCGCTGACGCGACGAAGCCGCCCGGCGCCGGGCGGCTTCGTAACGCGTGGGAATCCGCTCTGCGCTCGACCTCGCCGATCGGCTCGGCCAGGACGGCGTCGTACCTCGTCTCGGCGGCGCGGACCCGTCGGATTTCCGCCAAACCCGCGACATCCACCGGCGAGCTTCCCGCGACTCGCCCGCCGGCGCGCAACCGGCGTGGACGAATCCTACTCCCGCCGAGCGCCGAGCGCAAGTCCCCGCGCCGCCGGCTGGGAAAAAAGCATCGAGGCCGGCCGGGGAACCCGGTCGGCCTCGAGCGCCAGAGAGTCGATCTGCGCGTGTACTCGCAAGCGGTGCCGCAAGCCAGTCCAGCGTCGTACTCGTGTCGCGAGGTCGCGTCCCCCGTACGGCTGGCGCCGCACATCGTTCCACCCCTCGCAGCGAGTCTCTCGGCTCACTCGCACGTCGTCTTTCGTTGACGTGATCAAACCCTAACGCACGCAAAACAATCACGCAATACACCGCCCCCTCATATCCACAAGAAAGTTCACTTCTCCACGCCAACTCACACCAACTCACGCAATCCACACCCACCCCCGCTCGAAATCAAAGCTTTCGGAGCACCCCACCCGTGCTTTCGCGAACGATGCCGCAGGCGAGTGATGCACGAGCTGCGCGGGGCACTCGCGGAGCGGCGAGAGCCCGGAGGGCGGTAGCCGCGGAGCGGTAGTGTTGCGCGCACAGGACGTGCGCGCAACACGTGCCCCGCGCAGCTCGTGCATCACTCGCCCGCCACAACGCCCCCGAAAAGCACACGAGCCCGCGCAGAAGGCTGCACAGGCTCGTGGCACGAGAATCGATCTGCGCGCATACTCGCACGCGCGTGGGCGCGGCCAGTTTGGCGTCGAACTTCGGATCGGTTTCGTTCGTTTCGTTGTGCGGCGTGAGCCGCTCATCGTTCGTTTTCGCTACCGGCGAGCTTCTCGTATCTCGCCCGCCTCCGTTGCCGTCGGCGTGTTTGCATCATACGAGTGGGCCATGCGGCGCGCAAGAGGAAACTCGCTCCATTGGCCGCTTGTCCACAAGAAAGTTTTGTTATGCACGGCGTTTCGCAGCATTCCACCGCTTTTGTAAGTGTTTCTCAACCGCCGAGATAGGCGGAGACGACGTCGCGGTGCGTGGCCAGCTCGGCGCCCGTGCCGGTGAGGACGATGCGGCCGCGTTCCATGACGTACGCGCGGTCGGCGAGGGCGAGGGCGCGTCGGGCGTTCTGCTCGACCAGCAAGATCGAGGTGCCCCGCGCGCGTTCGGCGGCGATGATGGCGAAGATCTCGTCGACGAGTTTCGGGGCCAGGCCCATCGAGGGTTCGTCCAGCAGCAGGGCGCGCGGATTGATCGCCAGTGCGCGGGCGATGGCCAGCATCTGCTGTTCGCCGCCCGAGAGGGAGCCGGCCGGGACGTGCCGGCGCGTGCGCAGGATCGGGAAGCGGTCGAGCAGGCCCGGGATGCGCGCGTAGCCGGCTTGGCCGGCCGCGGCGGCGGCGACGTCCAGGTTTTCCTCGACCGTCATCTGGGCCAGCATGCGGCGGCCTTCGGGGACCAGCACCAGGCCGCGGCGGACCAGGACGTGGGACGGCGCTCGGGTGACGTCGACGCCGTTGAAGGTCACCGTCCCGGCGCGTTTGGGGATGATGCCGGCCAGCGACATCAGGAGCGTCGTCTTGCCGGCGCCGTTGGCGCCGACGATGGCGCACAGCGTGCCTTCCTCGAGCTCGACGGCGACGTCGTGAAGTACCTCGACGTTGCCGTAGCCGGCGCGCAGGCCGGTGACCCGCAGGAGCGCGCTCATGCCAGGTGCTCCGCGCCGGTGCCGAGGTAGGCCTCGATGACGATCGGGTCGCGGGCGATCTCGGCGGGGGTGCCGCGGGCGATGACTTCGCCGAAGTTCAGCACGACGACGGCGTCGCAGGCGGCGCGGACCAGCGGCATGTCGTGCTCGATCAGCAGCACGCCGATGCCGGTCGCGGCGATCGCGCGGATCGTCGCGACCAGCCGCGCCGTTTCGGAGGGGTTCATGCCGGCGGCCGGCTCGTCGAGCATGACGATGCGGGGCGCGGCGGCGAGGGCGCGCGCGATCTCGAGCCGGCGCTGGTCGCCGTAGGGGAGCGCGCTGGCGGTGGCGTCGAGATCGGTGGTGGTGACGCCGGCCCGCTCGAGCAGGGCCCGCATGGCCGGCTCGTCCAGGCGCCGGGAGCGCGCGTAGGCGCCGGCGGCGAGGTTGGCGCGCACGTCGAGCGCGCCGAACAGGCGGATGTTCTGGTAGGTGCGCGCGATCCCGGCGCGCGCGACGCGATGCGGCGGTCGACCGTCGACGCGCGCGCCGTCGAGCGCGATCGTCCCGCGCGCGAGCGTCGCCAGACCGGTGGTCGCGTTGATCAGCGTCGTCTTGCCGGCGCCGTTGGGGCCGATGAGGCCCAGGACGCTGCCCGGTTCGACGACCAGCGAGACGCCGTCGAGCGCGTGCACGCCGCCGTAGTTGACGGCGACGTCGTCGAGCACCAGCATCAGGCGCGCGTCTCCGCGGGGCGCGGCGCGCGCGGGCGGCCGCGCCAGAACGAGGACAGGCCGCCGGGGGCGAACAGGATCACGGCCAGCAGGATGATGCCGTTGGTGACGTCGCGATAGTCGTGCAAGAAGCGGATCGCTTCGGGCAAGATCGAGAGCAGCGCGGCGCCGAGCACGGCGCCCAGCGGGCTCGTCACGCCGCCGATCACGCACCACACCAGGATCTGCTCCATGCGGCCGAAGCCGAAGTCGCTGGGGGCGATGAAGAAGGAGGAGTGCGCGTAGAGCGCGCCGCCCAGCCCCGCGATCGCGCCGCCGAGCGCGAGCGAGAGCAGGCGCACGCGGCCGACGTCGACGCCCACGCCGCGCGCCGCATACTCGTCCTCGCGCGTCAACGCGACGGCCAGCGCGAACTTCGTGCGCGAGAGCAGCCACAGCGCCAGCGCGACCAGGATCAGCGCGCCGTAGATGACCGGCGTGGTCGCGTCGCTGGGAATGCTGCTCAGGCCCTGGCCGCCGCCGGTGAGGTCTTGCAAGTTGTTGGCGAACACGCGCACGATCTCGCCGAAACCGATGGTCGCGATCGCGAGGAAGATGCCGCGCAGCCGGCTGACGGGCAGCGCCAACAGCGCCGCGACCACCGACGAGACGATCATCGCCGCCAGGATCGAGGCGATCAGCGGCCAGTGCGCGTTCAGCGCGAGGATCGCGGAGACGTAGGCGGCGATGCCCATGAAGGCCGCCTGGGCCAGCGCCAGCTGCCCGGCTTGCAGCGATACCGACAGCGAGAGCGCCAGGATCGCGTTGACGCCGATCTGATCGATCAGCTGCGAGTGCTTGGCGTAGAAGTCGGCGAGAAAGGTCACGCCTGGCGCAGCGAGCGGCGGCCGAAGATGCCGGCCGGACGGACGACGAGGATGAGGAACATGACGCCGAAGGTGATCGCGTCGCGCCACTCCGAGAGGCCGACGGCGGTCGAGGCGACCTCGACGGCGCCGATGATGAAGCCGCCGACGACCGCGCCGGTGATGCTGCCCATCCCGCCCAAGATGATGACGGCCAAGCCCTTGAGCTCGATCGGGCTGCCCATGTCCCAGGTCACGCTGTTGTACTGCAGGCCGAACAGCACGCCGGCGGCGCCGCCCAGCGCGGACGCGATGAAGAACGTCGCGGCGATGGTGCGCTCGAGGTGCACGCCCAGCAGCGCCGCCGCGGTGCGGTCCGCCGCGACGGCGCGGATGCTGCGGCCCAGCGGCGTCGCGCGCAGCATCCAGCTGAGCACCAGCATCAGCACGATCGCGAGCAGCAGAATCGTCACCTCGACCGCGGTGAAGGTCACTGGGCCGAGATGGATCGCCGGCGCGCTGTCGAGGCCGAGGTTGCTGAAGTGCTGCTCGTCGACGCCGTAGATGCCTTGCAGGATCGCGATGATGATGATCGCGACGCCGATCGAGGAGATCAGCGGCACCAGCGTCCCCGCGTTGCGCCGCCGCAGCGGCGCGAACGCGACCCGGTCGAGCAGGATCCCGATGATCCCCGCCATCGCCGCCGCCACCAGGAAGGCCAGCGGCAGCGGCATTCCCTTCGCGCACAGCGAGAGCGCCGCGAACGCCGCCGCCGTGAAGATCGCGGCATGCGCCAGATTCAAGATGTCGAGCACCCCGAACACAAGCGTGTATCCGACCGCAAACAACGCGTAGACGGCGCCCAAGAGCAAGCCGTTGAAGACTTGTTGAAAGATCATGGTGAGAGAAAACGGTGATGGAGCGAGCGCAGAACCATCGCGCCTTTCCTCCTACGTCGTTGCGAGCTCGGACCGGGGGCCCCCGCGGTGCTCCGCACCGCGGGGGGCGCGGAGCCCAGGGCGCAGCGCCATTCTAATGAAAGTACGTGAACCCGCCCTTGACGATTTCGAGGATGACCGGTGACGACTTCACGTCGCGGTTTTGGTCGAAGCCGATGGGCCCGAGGACGGTTTGGATCTCGCGCACGTTCTTGAGCGCGGCCAGCATCTCGTCTTTGGTCGTCGCGCCGTGGGCGACGAGATACGCGACGACTTGCGCGCCGGCGTACGACTGCGCGGCGAACTGGTCGGGCGCCTTGCCGTACTTCGCGGTGTACTCCTTGACGAAGGCGATGTTCGAGGGATACTTGGCGTTGACGTACCACGCCGCGCCGACGACGCAGCCCTGCGCGGCCGGGCCAGCGACCGACTCCATGTCGGGCGAGTTGAGCCCGTTGCCGCCCATCAGGTGCGCCTTGATGCCGAGCTTGCCGGCCTGCTGGATGATCTTGGTCGCCTCGGGGAACAGACCGCCGATTGCGATCACGTCGGGATGCTTGGACGAGATGCGCGTGAGCGCGGCCTGGAAGTCGGTGTCCTTCTGGTGGAACGTCTCGGTGTCGACGACGTCGACGCCGGCGGCCTTCAGCTCGCGGGCGAACAGGTCGCCGTCGGTCTTGGTGAAGGCGTTGTCGTCGCCGTAGATGACGGCGGCCGTCTTGTAGTGCCACTTCGCCAAGGTGCGTTTGACGGTGGTCGGGATCACCTGCGACTCCGCCAGCGAGTCGCGGTAGATGCTGGCGCCGAGCGCGGTGACGCCTTCGGCGGTCGTCGACGTCCCCATAGCCGGGAAATTGGCGCGCGCCGCGAGCGGGAAGGCCTTGAACGCCTCGCCCGAGAGCGTGGGGCCGAGCACCATCGCGGTCGACCCGTCGGTGGTGAACTTCTGCATCAGGTTGACGACCTGCGCGCCGTCGGTGGCGGCGTCCTGGACGTCGAAGGTGAGATCGGCGCCGCCGGCGTCGAGCTTGCCCGACTTGACGTCGTCGTTGGCCAGCTCGTAGGCGTTCTTCTGCGGCGTCCCGTAGACCGCAGCCGCGCCGGTGACGTCGGCGATGACGCCGACGTGGACCGTCTTGCCGGCCGCGGGGCCTTTGGCCGCGGCGACGGGCGCGACGAGCCCGGCGATCGCCACAAGGGCGAGCGCCGGCACCGTGAATCGTTTCATCGATGTTCTCCTGGAGACACGGGGGATTGGAGGGCGGCGTTCGCAGCCGTGTTCGGTGCTCCCTCGGCGAAGAGGGCGCGGCGCTCGCGTTCGAGCGCCTGGGTCGACTCGACCGAACGCAGGCTCTGTTCGCTGTGGTACTCGGTCAGCGCGGCCATCTCGTCGAAGTCGCCGCGCATCGCGAAGGCGCGCTGCGACTCGGTGGTGGCTTCGCGCTGCGCGTCGGCCAACGTCTCGATGACGTTGCCGGTGAACTCGTCGATGCGCGCCAAGGCCGCTTCGGCAGCCTCGGCCTGACGGGCGCTGCGCTCGGCTTGCACGACGCCGGCCGAGATCGCCTCGGAAGCGCTGGCGCCGCGCGCACCGAGGTCGCCCAGCACCGTGCGCATCTGCTGCGTCGAGGCACGGGTCCGCTCGGCCAGCCGGCGCACCTCGCTGGCGACGACGTCGAAGCCCTTGCCGTGCTCGCCCGCGCGCGCGGCCTCGATCGCCGCGTTCAGCGCGAGCAGGTTGGTGCGGTCGGAGACCGATCGCACCAGCGCGACGATCTCGCCGATCCGCTCCATCAGGCCCGCGAAGCGCCCTAGCGCGCCGCGCGAGGCCTGCGCGTTCTCGGCCAGCTCGCGCACCGCTTCGGCCAGCTCGCGCACGGTCTCGCGGGTGCGTTCGACGTCGTCCTGCGCGGTCGCGAAGCGGGTCAGTAGCGCGGTGAACCGCTCCGAGAGCGTGCGGCTCTCTTCGCTCATCTCCCCGGCCGTCTGCGCCAGCCGCCGCAGCGCCGGGGCTTGGTCGCGAGCCTGGTCGGTGGCGTTGCCGGCCGACGCGTGGAGTGCTTCGATCGCGCCGTCGATCGCGTCGACGATGTCTTGCATCGCGAACCGGTGGTGCTCGGCGCTGCGCTGCGCCGCGCTCTGCGCCGGCGGCGCGAAGTCCGTCAGATCGCCGCCCAGCAGCAAGTCGGTGACGGCGTCGGGGAAGATGCGGCCGATGCGCTCCCACACAAAGGTCGCCGAACCGACGAACGCCGAGCGCTCCTGCGGGTCGAGCTCGCGCACCTCCATCAGGGTGCGCAGCTCGGCCAGCGCATGGCGCTCCTCGTCCGCCGCGACCGTGCGATGCCAGGGGATGACCTCGGCCAGCGCGCCGTCGACGACGGCCCGGTCGGCGGGGCTCAAGCTCTCCAACGAGGCGGCGTTCGCGAGCACGATTTGCGTATTGTAGGCGTGCGCGGTCAAGGTCAGGTAACGCTGCACCTCGTGCATCTTGGTCCCCAAGATGTTGGGCAGCGGGTTCTCCTGCGCGTCGACGTCGCCGGACTGCAGCGCGGCGAAGACCTGGTCGAACGGGATGACTTTCGGCGAGGCGTGCAGGACGTGCATCAGCGCCAGGTAGACGACCGAGTCTTGGATGCGCACGCGCATTCCGCGCACGTCGTTCGGGTGCGCGACGGGGCGCACGCTGTTGGTGAAGTGGCGGATGCCGTTCTCGAAGTAGCCCATCCCGCGCAAGCCGAACGGCTCGAACGCGTGCAGCACGTAGCGCCCGAGGTTGCCGTCGAGCACGCGGTGCGCCGACGGCGCGTCGGCGAACAGGAACGGCAAGTCGAAGATCTGCGCCAGCGGCAGCAGCGAGGACGCGACATAGCAGGTGACGCTGGCGAAGTCCAGCTCGCCCGAGCGCACGCGCATCAGCGCCTCGAGCTCGGTGCCGCGGAACGGAATCTCCGGCTCGACCCGCAGTCCGCCGCCGCTGCGTTCGGCGACCAGCTCGGCGAAGCGCGCCCAGGCGCGCGTCGGCGGGTAGCCCGGCGGCAACAGCGTCGCGCAGCGCAGCGTGCGTACGTCGCTGCGGCCGCTGGGCGCCGTGCGCGACGCGTAGAGCATCTCGGCGCCGTAGTAGGCCAGCCGCTGCGTCGAGAACGCCGCCTCGAGCGCCGAACGGCCTTGCTCCGCCGCGGCGGCGGCGAGCTTCTCGGTCTCGCGACCGACCTCTCCGGCGCGCGTCGCGTGCGCGCGGCCTTCCTCGGCGGCCTCTTCGAGCGCCAGCGCGACGTCGCGCGCCAGTGCGGCGACCGCACCCAGGATCTCGGCCGCCAGACGCGCCGACGGCGCCGAGCGCGCGCTGCGCCGCGCCGCGTCGCGCACGGTCGCGATCGTCGTTTCGGCTTCGGTGCGAATGCGCGCCACCAGATCGCGAATCGCCGTGGTCGACTCGCCGGTCGTCTTCGCCAGCCGGCCGACCTCGCCGGCGACGACCGCGAAGCCCAGCCCGTGCTGGCCCGCGCGCGCCGCTTCGATCGCCGCGTTGAGCGCCAGCAGCTGCGTCTCGTCCGAGACTTCCTCGACGAACTCGGTCATGGCGCCGATCTCGCCCATCAGCCGCCCGAAGTCGTCCATCGCGCCGGCCGTGCTCTCCGAGAGCGCGGCCAGCGCCAGCACGGAGTGCAGCAGGTCCTCGACGATGCGCAGCGAGGCGGCCAAGTCGTTGCCGGCGCGGCGCGCGTTGTCGCGGGTCGACTCCAGCCGCCCGGCGGCGGCGCGCGCTTCGATCGCCAGCGCGCTGGTGGCGTCGGCCAGCGCGGTCATCAGTGCGGTCTGGTCCTGCGCGGCGGCGGCGATCGACTCGGATGCGCGCCGCACCGCGTCGGCCGACGTCGCGACGGTGCGGGCGAACGACGCGAGCTGGGGCGTCTGAGTCAATCGACCCTCAGGAGGAGAGCAGCAGGGGCCGGAGCGTTCGCATGAACGCGCCGAAGCGCTGATCGTTCTCCTCTTCGCTCGCTAGTTCCGTGTAGACGACGACCACCCAGCGCGCTCCGGTGCGAAGGGTGAGGATGCCCCCGTCGTGGGCGACGGCCGACGTGTCGCCGGTCTTGTGGGCGAACGCGTCCCCCGTTTCCAGGCCGCGCGAGAGGCGGACGTCCCACCACGAATGAGCTAGGATCGCCCGCAGCCGGCTCGCCTCGGGGACGCGGTCGGCGGCCAGCGCGGCGAACAGCGCGGCGGCCTCGGCGGCCGGGAAGCTGTTGCGGCCGGTCGCGGCCCGGTCGGTTAGCAGCGTCGGGCCGCCCGAGAGCTTGCGGCGGACGGCGACCCGCGGGAAGCCCAGCTCGTGAAGTGCCTGCGTCGCCCACTCGCGGTCGAGCCGGTCGATCAGGACGTTGGTGGCGACGTTGTCGGAGCGCTGGAGCATCAGGGTCACCAGCTCCTCGACCGTCAGGACGGCGCCGGGGACGGCCGGCGAGGGGGCGTCGTTGGCGGTCTGGTTGCTGCGCTCGACGGCGACCGGCGTGGTCCAGGCTAGGCGGCCGGCGGCGACCGCGGCGGCGGCGGCGACCGCCAGCGGGACCTTGATCATCGAGGCCGGGTAGATCCAGCGGCCGTCGTCACGGCTCCAGGCCGGGCCGCCGGGCGCCAGGCCGCGGACGTGGATCGCGGCCGCGTCCAGGCCGGCCGCGGCCGCCAGGGCGGCCAGATCGGGCGGGCTCATGGGGCCGTAATAATGCGTGTGAGTACTTGCATGAATCCAATTCGTGCGGTACGCTGTTCGTGCAAGTACCCACACGCACGCACCAACATATGATGAAGCAGCATCAAAGCTACGATCCCTATCGCTTGCAAGCCGACGCCGCCGACGCACCTGCACAGGTCGCCGGGCTCGTCGACGCGCTCCTGGCCGCCGAGACCGATCGCCCGCGCCTGCGGCTTCTGCTCGGCGGCGACGCCCTCCCGGCCGAGACGATCGCGGGCCTGGTCACGGGCTTACGCCGCCTGCGCGAGTTCGGGGGCGCCATCGAAGTCCGCCCGGAGACCGCCGCCGTGCGCGACGCGCTGGCGCTGACCGGCCTCGAGCACGTCTTCGCGTTCCCGCTCGACCCCGACGACGCGCCGCGCCGGCACCGCTTCAACTTCGGCTTCGGCTCCCGGGTGGCGGCCGGTTTGTTCATCGCGGTCGTGACCGCGATCGGGTTCCCGGCCGGCGCCGCCGACGAGCAGCCGCCGACCGATCCGGCCACGATCCTGGCCAGGGTGGAACAGCGCAATCCCACCCTGTCCTCGTACGAGGGCCGGCTGCACGTCGACGTCCACATGACCTCGTTCCCGTTCATCGGGACCCACCTGGACGCGACCACCTACTACAAGCGCCCGGCCAACTACGAAGTGGTCTTCGACCGCGTCCCGGCGCTGGCCAAGGGCTTCGACAAGATGTTCACCGACATCGGCGACCCCGCCAGCTGGGAGCACCGGTTCGCCATCACCTACGTGGGCGAGCAACCGTTCCGCGGCCATGCGGACCTCGCGCTGCGGATGGTCCAGCGGGTCCGGGGGATGATCGACCACGAGACCGTTCTGGTCGATCCCAACGCTTGGTCGATCGACTCGATCCGTTACGATTACTACAACGGCGGGCACATCACAATGACCCAGACGTTCCGCGACGTCGGTGGGTACTCCATGCTCGCCGAGCAGGACGCCGAGATCGCGATCCCTTATGCCCGTGCCCGCGCGCACGGCGTCTACTCCGACTACCGGACGAA
The DNA here is from genome assembly GCA_035504415.1 of Candidatus Sulfotelmatobacter sp. Classification (NCBI taxonomy): domain Bacteria; kingdom Pseudomonadati; phylum Acidobacteriota; class Terriglobia; order Terriglobales; family Candidatus Korobacteraceae; genus Candidatus Sulfotelmatobacter; species Candidatus Sulfotelmatobacter sp. Next base: position 24,003 of record DATJRY010000015.1, read on the forward strand.
CGTCGCTCTTGACGATTCGGTCTTCACGAAGAAGCGCTGATGCTCTCCACCGGACACCGTTCCCATCCTGGCGTCGAAGAAACCCGCACCCGCATCTTGGCGGCGGCGCGCGAGCTCTTCGAGCGCAACGGTACGCGCGGAACGACGACGCGTGAAGTCGCCGAGCGCGCCGGGGTCAACGAAGCGACGCTCTTCCGGCACTTCGGTTCCAAGCGCGCGCTGCTCGACGCCATGCGCGAGCACGCCTGCGAGTTCGACCGCTTCCGTTCGGTCCTCGCTGCGCTGCAGGGCGTCGACGTCGCCGCCGACCTGCGCACGATCGCGAGCTACGCGGTCGAGAGCATGACGACGCGGCGCGCGATGATGTGCGTCTCGTTGGCCGAGGAGGCCGCCGGCACCGACGACGCGCCCGAGTGGCGCGGTCCCGCCAAGATGATGGAAGACGTCGGCGCCTACTTCACGGTCCAGGTCCAGGCCGGCCGGCTGCGCGGCGACCCGCAGCTGCTGGCCCGTTATTTTTTGAGCATCTTGTTTGCTTTCGTCGTCGCCCGCAAACTGTGGGACGAATATTCTCAAGATCCGTCGACGCTCGACGCGATCGTCGACACCTTTCTGAACGGAGTCTCAGCGTAACAGTGGAAACGCGCACCGAAGCACCGCCGCAGCAGCGCACACCCGTGGCCGACGGCCGCGGCGTCCCCCCCGGTGGCACCGACGAACCGGCGGCGCCGGCGAAGCGGGGCCGCCCGCCGCTTTGGGTCCTCGTGATCGGCGCGATCGTCGTGATCGCGATCCTGTTCTGGGGTGCCAAGTACCTGGCGTACGCACTTTCGCACGAGACGACCGACGACGCGCGCGTCGACGCCGACACCGTCACGGTGACGAGCAAGATCCAGGAGCGCGTCGACCAGATCCTGGTTGACACGAACCAGCACGTCAGCAAAGGTCAGGTCGTGATCCGGCTCGACGACACCGACGAGCGCAACGCCGTCTCGCAGGCGCAGGCCGCCCTGCAAGCGCAGCAGGCGCAGGCGCGCGCGGCGCAACAGAACGTCGACCTGACGCGGGCGACGGTCGCGGCGCAGAACACGCAAGGCTCGGGCGGCATCACCTCGGCGCAGAGCTCGATCAAGAACGCGCAGGCGCAGGCGCAGTCGGCGCAGCAGCAGGCCGCCGCGGCCAACGCCGCGATCGCGCAGGCCAACGCGCAGCTGCGGGTCGCGCAGTCGCAAGTTCCGGCCGCGCGCGAAGGGCTCGTGCGCGCCAACGCCGACCTGGCCCGCTACGCCGCGCTGGTGCGCACCGGCGACATCGCCGAGCAGACGCTCGACGCGCAGCGCGCGGAACAGGCCCAAGCGCAGTCGCAGTACCAGAGCGCGCTCGACCAAGTGACCGCGGCGCAGACCGCCGTCACGCAGGCCGAAGCGCGGTACACCGCCGCGCTCTCCGCCGCCAACGCCGCGGCGGCCGGCATCGGCGCGCAGCAGGGTCAGCTGACCACCGCGCAAGGCCGTCTCTCCGAGACCGACAACCCGTTCCGCGTCACGTCGTCGCAGGCGCAGGCCGATGCCGCGCTGGCGCAAGCCGGCTCGCTCGCCGCGGCGCTCAAGACCGCGCAGGACAAGCTCGGCTACACCGTCATCCGCTCGCCGATCGACGGCATCGTCGGCGAGAAGAACGTCGAGGTCGGCACCTCGGTCGCGCCCGGTCAGTCGCTCCTCGATCTCGTCCCCGCCAAGGGCGAGTACATCACCGCCAACTACAAGGAGACGCAGCTCGGCAACGTGCGCGTCGGCCAGCCGGTCGACATCCACGTCGACACCTACAAGGGCATCACGTTCCACGGCCACGTCGCCGCGATCTCGCCGGCCTCGCAGAACACGTTCAGCCTGGTCCCGGCGCAGAACGCGACCGGCAACTTCGTCAAGGTCACGCAGCGCATTCCGGTCCGCATCTACGTCGACAAGGACGAGATCAGCCGTGCGCACCAGCTCTACGTCGGGATGTCGGTCGAGACGTCGATCAAGGTCAAATAGCACCGTGTCCGGATCGCGTTCCCTCGCGCTCGCGCTGAGCGCGGCGCTCTTCGCCGCGCCGCTCGCGGCGCTCGCTCAACCCTCTCCCGCACCGGCCGCTTCGGCGCAGCCCGCACCCGTTCCGTCGACGCAGCCGATGCCCGTGTCGACCGTCGCCCCCGCGCCGTCGGCGACGCTCCAGTCGACCACCGGCTCGTCGTCGAGTCAGACCTCGCCCGGCACCAGCGGCCAGCCCGCCCAGACCACGCCCGTGCAAACGCCGGCGGCGTCGACGGCCCGGCCGCCCACGCCGATGAGCAGCGCACCGGCATCGGCCGGTACGACCGCGCAGCCGCAGCCCGGCGCCAGCGGCGCGCCCGCCGGCGCGACCGGCGCCGGGTTCCCGCCGCCACCCGTCCCCGCCGTGCTGCCCGCGGTGCCGCCGATCTCCGGCTACAGCGCGCCCGTCAACGCCATCCCCAACGGCGATCTGGTCGGCGTGAACAATCTGCCGTTCGTCGGGCTCTCGCTGCAAGACGCGATCGGCATGGCGCTGCAGCGCAACACCAACCTCGCGCTGGCGCAGTCGAATCGCCGCATCGCGGCCTATCAGATCATCGCCGCCAAGGGTGCGTACGACACGAACTTCCAGGTCGTGCCCTCGTATCAGCACATGGTCGAGCCGGTCAGCTCGCCGTTCAACACCACCAACACCGGCGGACCGGTCACGCAGGACACGCTCGGCATCACCAGCGGCCTCAAGGGGCTGACCGGGACCGGCGGACAGTACAGCGTCGGCATCTCCGGCCAGCGCATCACCAACGACAGCGCCTACAACAGCTACAACCCGTACTACGAGACGGCGCTGCAGTTCTCGATCACCCAGCCGCTCGCGAAGGGCCTGGCGATCGATCAGCCGCGCCTGCAGATCCGGCTCGCGAAGATCAACAACCAGCTCGCGGCGAGCCAAGCGCTGCTCGACACGTCGAACACGATCGTGCTCATCTCCGACACCTACTACCAGTTGGTCCAGGCCTGGCAGAACGTCGCGATTCAAGAAGAAGGGCTGCGCCAAGCGACCGCGCAGGCCGCGTCCAACACGCGGCTGGCCCGCCACGGCGCGGTCGCGCCGACCGACATCGTCGAGGCGAACACGCAGGTCAACGTCTTCCAGGACAACGTCTTCGCGGCCATCCAGAACGTGCAGCGCGCGCAGATCGCGCTGAAGCAGCAGCTGCTCGCCAATCCCGCCGATCCGCTGTGGTTCGCGAACCTGGTGCCGACGACGTCGGTCGCGCAGGTACCCCCGGAGCCGACCCTCGACGCGCTGATCACCTCGGCGATCCAGAACCGTCCGGAGATCGCCGAAGTGCGCGAGCAGCGCGAGCAGTCCGACGCGAACCTCGCGTACGCGAAGGACCAGCTCAAGCCGCAGGTCGATCTCGGACTGGGCTACACCTCGAACGGCTTCGCGGGCAACCCGCTCAACCCGCTGGCGAACCCGCTCTTCGGGCTGCTCGGCTCGCTGGTGCCGCCGGCGGAGCTGGCCGAGTTCCCCCTCCCGCCCTCGTATCAGAGCGGCAACATCGGGACCTCGCTGCGCAACGCGCTCGAGAACCGCTTCCCGGTCTACGCCGGCCAACTGACGATCTCGATTCCGATCGGCAACCACACCGCCAAAGCCGACTATGCGATCCAGCAGGAACAGCAGCGCCAGGTCCAAGTCGACGAGACGGCGGTGCTGGCGCGGATTCGCGGTGAAGCGATCAACGCGATCCAGGGCTTACGCGAAGCGCAGTACCGCGTCATCGCGGCACGCGCCGCGCGCCAAGCCGCGCAGCGCGTGCTGCTCGGCGAGCAGCGCCGCTTCGCGGCCGGCACCTCGACCACGTTCCTGGTGCTGCAGCGGCAGCTGCAGGTCGCGCAGGACGAAGGGCTCGAGCTCGATGCGCAGACCGACCTCGATCGCGCGATCGTCGAGCTGAACCGCGTCAGCGGTCGGATCTTCGCCCAGAACGGCGTCGACGTCACCAGCATCGGCGGGCAGACCCTCAACGCCGCCGGTCCGACCAGCGTGCTGCCGCCGGCCCCGCAACCGACGGCCCCGCCGGTTCAGGGCCTCCAGCACTTCTAGATCACGTCGCACCCGTCGCGGCGAGGTGCTTCGCCGCGGCGGCTTCGTCGACGAACCAGTGCAGCTCGCCGTGCGTGGGGTGGACGATCTGCGAGGGGTAGACGTCGGGCTCGCGCGGGCCGTCGAGGACGGCGTACAGGGCATCGGCTTTTTCGGCACCGCCGGCGGTGATCGCGACGTGCCGGGCGGCGTTGATCGTGGCCGGCGTCAGCGTCAGGCGCCAACGGTCGAGCTTGGGGACGTAGTGCGCGACGACCAGATCCTCGCTCGAGATGCCCGCCAGGGTGCCGGGGAAGAGCGAGGCGGTGTGGCCGTCGGGTCCCATGCCGAGCAGGATCAGATCGAGCCGCGGCTTCTCGCCGAGCTCACGCTGCAGCACGACGGCGTAGTCGGCGGCGGCGGCGGTCGGGTCGTCCTCGCCGTGCATGCGATGCACGTGCGCGGCCGCGATCCCCAGCGGGTCGAGCAGCGTCTCGCGGTTCATGCGGTAGTTGGAGTCGGGGTCGTCGGGCGGCACGCAGCGTTCGTCGCCGAACCAGAACACGACGCGGTTCCAGTCGAGCGCGTCGCGCGCGCCGTTGACGAGCAGCGCGTTCATGGCGCGGGGCGTCGAGCCGCCGGCCAGCGCGACGTGCGCGGCAGGCCGCTCGGCCAGCGTCGCGCGCACGACCGCGACGACGTGGTCGGCGGCGGCTTGCGCCAGCGCGGCCGGGTCGGCGAGGACGGTGACCGTTGCCGCGGCGCTCATGCGTGCGAGAGGTCCGGACGCGGCGGTTCCTCGCCGAACAGCGTCGCCGCGGTGGCCAGCGCGGTCGCGAACAGCTCGTCGGTCTCGCCTTGCAAGATCGCGATCTCGAGCAGCGAGGCGTTGTCGATCGCCTGCAACGTGAACAGGCGCGGATCGCGCGCGTGCTCGCCTTCGACCCAGACCCGTACGCACAGCGGGTCGTCGGTGACCGCGCCATGGTACGACGAGGTGTCGCTGGTCAGCGTCACGCTCTGCACGCGGCGGATCTCGCCCTCGCGCCGGCGTTCGAAGGAGATATCTTTCGCTTCGCAGTCGAGGAACGCGTCGCGTCCGCGCGCGAGCCAGCCCAAGCGGCTGGCGAGCCAGCCGCCCAGGTAGAGCGCCTCGGCGTCGGAGCCGCTGGCGATCGTCAGGGTGCGGATCGTGTACAGCTCGTCGAGCAGAGCCGGGTCGTCGAAGAAGTGCGCGATCATGTCCTGCCACGGGCGCAAGCGCAGCCACGCCAGGTCGCGCAGCGCGATGGTGGGCTGCTCGCGGTGAAAGCGCGCCAGCGCGATCAGCGTTTGCGCGTCGCGCAGTGCACCCGACGAGTCGACCACCAGACCGTCGATGTGCGGCAGCAGCGCGCGAAAGACCGGGCGCGCCGCCTCGGTCGAGCTGCTCCACCACAGCTCGGTGGGGACGTTGCGCGGGCACAACGCCGTCACGTACTCGGCGATCTCCTCGGGGCCAATCTCGTCGACGTCGAGCAGGACGCGTTCGCCGCGGACGGTGACGCGCGCGTTCTCGCCGCGGTCCGACGCGGTGACGGTGGCGCCGCTCTGCGCGCCGGTACCGTCGAGGATGAGGGTGAACGAGGGATGCTTCTCGGCCAGCAGCTCGGCGCGCTCGAGCACCCAGTTGCGCCGCTCCGGATCGTCGATCCAGACGATCAGGTTCATGGTCGACGCGGAGAGCTTCTCGCCCGACAGCTCGCCGCGCACCGCGTCGAGCGAGGCGGAGACGTTGGCTTCGCTCTTCATCATATCTTCCTCCAGTCGCGCCCGTCCGCGATCAGCAGGCGATCCGCCGAGGGCGGACCTTGGCTTCCCGCCGCATAGTTCGGGAAGTTGTCGTCGACCGTCGCTTGCCAGCGGTCGAGCACCGGCATGACGACGTTCCAGGCGGTCTCGACGGCGTCCCAACGGGTGAACAGCGTCGCGTCGCCGCGCATCGCGTCGCCGATCAGCCGTTCGTACGCCGGCGCCGAGACGACGCCGAAGCCGGTCCCGTAGTTGAAGTCCATCGACACCGAGCGAATGTGCATCTTCGGGCCCGGCACCTTGGCCGAGAAGCGCAGCGAAATGCCTTCCTCGGGCTGGATCTTCATGACCAGCACGTTGTTCTCGATCGTGTCGCCGATCTCGCCGAACAGGCGGTGCGGGATCGACCGGAAGCGGATCGCGATCTCCGAGTTCTTGTGCGCGAGGCGCTTGCCGGAGCGCAGATAGAACGGGACGTCGGCCCAGCGCCAGTTGTCGATCCACAGCTTGACCGCCGCGTACGTCTCGGTGTTGGAGTGCGGGTCGACGTCGGGCTCGTCGCGATAGGCCGGCACCGGCTTGCCGGCGATCGAGCCGGCGTCGTACTGGCCGCGCGCGGCGTCGAGGAACGCGCGATTCGGCTCGATCTGCCGCACCGCCGCCAGCGCCTTGAACTTCTCGTCGCGGATCGCTTCGGCGCTGGCCGAGATCGGCGGCTCCATCGCGACCAGGGCCAACAGGTTCATGACGTGGTTCTGGATCATGTCGCGCAGGGCGCCGGCGTGATCGTAGTAGCCGCCGCGCTGCTCGACCCCGACCGTCTCGGCGGCGGTGATCTGGATCGAGTCGACGTAGCGCCGGTTCCAGATCGGCTCGAAGATGACGTTGGCGAAACGCAGCGCGATGATGTCCTGGACGGGCTCTTTGCCCAGGTAGTGGTCGATGCGGTAGACCTGCTTCTCGTCGAAGACCTTGCGGACTTCGGACTGGAGCGCGCGCGCGGACTCGATGTCGGTGCCGAACGGCTTCTCGATGATGATGCGCGACCAGCCTTGCTTGTCGTCGCGCGGACCCAGGCCGGACGCGTCGATCTGCTTGACGATCTGCGAGAACACCGTCGGCGGCGTGCTCAGGTAGAACAGGCGGTTGCCGGCGGTGCCGAGCTTCTCGTCGTTCTCCTCGATCTTCTCTCTGAGCCGCTTGAACGCGGCGGGGTCGTCGAACGAACCGGGGACGTAGGAGATGTGGCTGGCGAAGTCGCTCCAGAGCGGGTCCTTCGCCGGCCCCGTGCGCGAGAACTCGTCGACCGCCTTGCGCATGTCCTCGCGGAACTGCTCGTCGCTGAACTTCGAGCGCGAGAAGCCGATGATGCCGAAGTTCTGCGGCAGCGTGTCGTTGAGGCGCAGGTTCCACATCGCGGGCAGCAGCATGCGCTTCATCAGGTCGCCGCTGGCGCCGAAGAAGATGATGTTGCAGGGATCGGTGATGCGATCGGCCGTGAGGCCGGCGCGCAGCGGGTTGATTTGAGCGCCGTCCCCGCGCGGCGCTGCTGCGGTGGCGGTCACTGGTTCAGGCTCCCGCTTTACTGCCGGCCGCGGCGACGCCGTTCTCGTCCTTCACCGCGTGGCCGCCGAACTGGTTGCGCAGCGCGGCGATGACTTTGGCGCTGAACGACTCTTCCTGGCGCGAGACGAAGCGCGAGATCAGCGATTGGGTGATCACGGGTGCCGGAACGTTCTCGTCGATCGCGGCTTCGACCGTCCAACGGCCTTCGCCCGAGTCCTCGACCCAGCCGCGGATCGCCTTGAGGTCGGGATCTTCGCGCAGCGCGATCTCGAGCAGCTCGAGCAGCCACGAACGCACGACCGAACCGTAGCGCCAGATCGACGCCAGCTGGTGAAGGTCGTAGTGATACTCGGACTTCTCGAGGATCTCGAAACCCTCGCCGTACGCCGCCAGCATCCCGTACTCGATCCCGTTGTGGACCATCTTCGAGAAGTGGCCGGCACCGCTCGGCCCGACGTGCGCGTAGCCTCCCTCGGGGGCCAGCGTGAGGAAGACGGGTTCGACCGTCTTCACCGCCGCGTCGTCGCCGCCGACCATCAAGCAGTAGCCGTTAGCCAGGCCCCACACCCCGCCCGAGGTGCCGCAGTCGACGAACGCGATCCCCTTGTCCTTGCAGCGCAGGTAGCGCTGCTTGGAGTCGGTCCACTTCGAGTTGCCGCCGTCGACGATGACGTCGCCCGGCTGCAGCAGCCCCAGCAGCTGCGTGATCGTGTCGTCGGTCGGCGCGCCCGCCGGGACCATGATCCACACCGCGCGCGGCGGCGTGAGCTGCTTGACCAGATCGGCCAACGACGAAGCGCCGGCGGCGCCGTCGCCGACGCTGCGCTGCACCGCCGCCGGGTCGCGGTCGTAGGCGACGACCTGGTGGCCGCCGCGCTCGAGCCGCGTGGTCATGTTGGCGCCCATGCGCCCGAGGCCGATCATCCCGAGTTGCATGATGCTCCTACGCCTTGGCGCTGACGGCGGATTCGAGCGCGCTCGCGAGGGCTTCGAGGCCCTTGCGCGCGTCGCCGGGGAAGTGGAAGCGGGCGCCGCGGCGGTTGCGCTTGTCGAGCGACTCGAAGTCGCCCAGCGCTTGCGCGCGCTGCAGGGTGCGGAAGCCGACCATCCCGGGGATCGGAATGTCGAACGGCGCGTCGTAGGTGATCTGGAAGAAGACGCCTTCGTTCGAACCGCCCTTGTGGAGCTGGCCGGTCGAGTGTAAGAATCGCGGTCCGAAGCCGACCGTGGTCGCGACCTTGCGCGCGTCACGCACGGTGGTGCGGATGCGGGTCAGGAGCGCCTCGGTCGCGGCGTTCATCGGCACGTACGCGTTGAACGCGACGTAGTCGCCGCTCGCGATCTGCTCGGCGATCGCGTTGACCGCGCTCTGCAGATCGTTGCCGAGCGCGGTGCCGTGCGAGCCGGCCAGCGCGGTCACGTTGACCTCGGCGGTACGCACGCGCGGCTCGGGTTCCGAGAACGCGCCCTTCTCGGCGTACTCGGCCAACAGCCGCTTCGTGTTGTCCTTCGACTCTTGCACGTTCGGCTGGTCGAATGCGTCGATGCCGAGCACCGAGCCGGCCGCGGCGGTCGCGATCTCCCACAGGTAGAACTGCTCGCCGACGTCGAGCGCGTCGTGCATGACCAGCCGGATCACCGGATGCCCCGCCGCTTCGAGCTCGTCGACGCGCGCCACCGCGGCCTCGTCGCCCGCCAAGCCCGCGCCGACGTAGACGAAGACGCGGTCGTTGCCGTAGGCGCGCACTTCGCCGAGCGGCTCGCCCTCGATCGGGACGATCCCGGTCCCCGACTTGCCGGTCGACTCCGCGATGAGCTGCTCGGCCCACGCGCCGAACGCGTGCACCGTCGGGTGCGTGAGGATGGTCAGCTTGTCGCGGCCGTTCTTGGCCAGCGCGCCGATGGCGGCGCCGAACCGCACGCCCGGCGCGTCCTGCACGACGACCGTCTGCGCGTTGGCCGTCATCGCGTTGATCGCGCGGTCGAGGATCGCGCCGACGTCGTAGCCCGCCAGCGCCGCCGGCACCATCCCGAAGAACGAGAGCGCGGAGTAGCGCCCGCCGATGTCGGGGTCGTTGACGAAGACGCGCAGGAACCCCGTGTCGCGCGCTTCCTTGTCGAGCTTGGTGCCGGGATCGGTGATGGCGATGAAGTGGTCGGCGGCGTTGCTGCTCCCGACCGTCTGCTGCACGCGCTGGAAGAAGTAGCGGAAGAACGCGTCCGGCTCGGTCGTCGTCCCCGACTTGGAGGCGACGATGAACAGGCTCTTGGCGATGTCCAGGCTCTGGTCCAGCGCCTGGATCTGCTGCGTGTCGGTCGAGTCGAGCACGTGCAGCTGCGGATAGCCCGGCGTGCGGCCGAAGGTCGCGCGCAGGATGTCGGGCGCCAGCGAGCTGCCGCCCATGCCAAGCACGACGACGTGGTCGAAGCGCTTCGCGCAGGCCTGCGCGAAGTCGCGCAGCTCGCCGCTCTGTGCGTGCGTCTGCTGCGCGATGCGCACCCAGCCCAGCGCGTGCTCGATGATCGCGACGTGCTCGGGCGCGGTCGACCACGGCGCCGGGTCGTCGCTCCAGAGCGCGTGCAGGAAGTCGATGGCGGCCAGCTTGTCGAGCGCGTTCTCCGCCGCGCCGGCGTATTCGCCCAGCGCCAGCTGGACCTTGGGCCGCGCGTCGCCGCGCAGGTGGTCGAGCTTGGCCGAGATCGCGGTCAGCATCGCTTGGAACGAGTCCGCGAACGACTTGACGCCCTCGCTGACCAGCTCTTCGGTGACGTCGTAGAGCGAGATCTGCGCCTCGGCCAGCGCCTCGATCGTCGCGCGGGCGCGATCGACGTCGGCCAGCACGGTGTCGGCGCGCACGTGGCCGTGATCGAGGATCGCGTCGAGCGTCGCCGGCGGCACGGTGTTGACGGTGTCCTTGCCGATCAGCGGCTCGACGTACATCAGGTCGGGGTAGGCCGGGTTCTTGGTCGAGGTCGAGGCCCACAGCGGGCGCTGGACGTGCGCGCCCTTGGCGCGCAGCGCCGCGAAGCGCTCGCCGCCGAACAGCTTGAGGAAGCGCTGATAGGCCAGCTTCGTGTTGGCGATGGCGGCCTGCCCGAGCAAGAACTCGAGGTTTTCGCCGCGGTCGATCTTCGCTTGCAGCTTCTTGTCGATCGCGGTGTCGATGCGCGAGACGAAGAACGAGGCGACCGACGCGATCCGCTCGATCGACTCGCCTTTGGCGGCGCGGTCTTCGAGCCCGGCGATGTACGCTTCGGCGGCGTCCTCGTAACGGTCGACCGAGAACAGCAGCGTCACGTTGACGTTGATGCCGGCCGCGATGGTGGCACGGATCGCCGGGACGCCGGCGGGGGTGCCCGGGATCTTGATCATCACGTTCGGGCGGTCGACGGTTTTCCACAGCCGTGCGGCCGCGGCGATCGTGCCCTCGGTGTCGTTGGCGAGCGTCGGCGAGACTTCGAGCGAGACGTAGCCGTCGAGGCCCTGCGTCTCGTCGTAGACGGGGCGGAACAGATCGCACGAGCTGCGGATGTCGCGCACCGCCAGCGCTTCGAAGACCACCACCGGATCGTGCTCGTCGAGCAGCGTGCGCAGCTGCTCGTCGTAGTCGGTCCCCGAGCCGATCGCCTTCTCGAAGATCGTCGGGTTGGACGTCATGCCGCGCAGGCCTTGGTCGATCAGCTTTTGCAGATCGCCCCCGGCGAACATCGAGCGGCGGATATTGTCGAGCCAGATGCTCTGGCCGACGGCGGCCAGCTCCCTCAACTGAGTGCCCATGTCGTGTCGTACTCTCTCTTCGCGCGTTGCGTGACGTCTAGACGTTGGCCAACAGGCCGGCGGCGAGGTCGGCGATGTGCTCCGGCGTGAATCCGTATTCGTTGGCGATGGCGGCCGCGGGGGCGGACGTCCCGAAATGGTCGATCCCGAACGCGTGGCCGCGGTCCCCGACGTACTTTGCCCATCCGATGGTGGCCGCAGCCTCGATCGACAGGCGCGCTTTGATCTCGGGGGGCAGGACGGTGTTGCGGTACGCCTCGTCCTGCGCGTCGAACAACTTCCACGACGGCATCGAGACGACCCGGGCGCGCGTGCCGCGCGCAGCCAACAGTTTGGCGGCCTCGACGGCCAACGAGACCTCGGACCCGGTCGCGATCAGGATCACGTCGATCCCGCCGGCCGGATCCTGCAGCACGTAGGCGCCGCGCTGCACGTCGGCCTTGCGATCGCCCAGGAACGGCACCTTCTGGCGGGTGAGCACGAGCACGCACGGTCCGTTGCCCGGCTGGACCGCGTACTTCCACGCCTCGAGCGTCTCGAGCGCGTCGGCCGGGCGCAGGTCGATCAGGTTGGGGACCGCGCGCACCATCGAGAGCTGCTCGATCGGCTGGTGCGTCGGACCGTCTTCGCCCAGAAACACCGAGTCGTGGGTGAAGACGAAGACCTCGCGGATCGTGTTGAGCGCGGCCAGGCGCACCGCCGGCTTGCAGTAGTCGAGGAAGTTGAAGAAGGTCGCCGAGAACGGGAACAGGCCGCCGTGCAGCGCGATCCCGTTGCTGGCCGCGACCATCGCGTGCTCGCGCACGCCGTAGTGAATGTTGCGCCCGGCCGGCGTGGCCGGCTGGAAGTCGCCCTTGTCCTTGAGGTACGTCTTGGTCGAGGGATCGAGGTCGGCCGAGCCGCCGACCAGCTCCGGCATCGCGCCGGCGATCGCGTTCATCACCGTGCCGCCCGCATCGCGGGTCGCGACCGAGCCGTTCTCGGCGGTGAAGGTCGGCCACGGCAGGTCGGCCGGCAGTTTGCCGTCGCGCGCGCGCTCGAACTGCGCCGCCAGCTGGGCGTTGGCGCTCTTCCAGGTCGCGTAGCGCGCGTTCCAGTCCTGGCTGAGCTTCGCGCCCTTGGCGCCGACCTCGCGGAAGAACTGCAGCGGCTCGGCCGGCGTCACGAACGGCGGCTCGGTCCAATGCAGGGCCTCGCGTGTCGCCTCCATGTTCTTGCCCAGGGGCTCGCCGTGCGTCTTGAACGTGCCGGCCTCGGGCGAGCCGTAGCCGATCGTCGAGCGAATCGCGATCAGCGTCGGCTGCAGCGTCTCCGACTTCGCCAGCGTGATTGCACGGTCGATCGTCTCGACGTCGTTGGCCTCGTCGGGCCCGACTTCGATCGTCTGCCAGCCGTAGGCTTCGAAACGCTCGCGCACGTCCTCGGTGAAGGTTAGGTTGGTGCTGCCCGCCAGCGAGACTTTGTTGTCGTCGTAGAGCACGATCAGCTTGCCCAGCGCCAGGTGTCCCGCGATCGAAGCCGCTTCGGAGGCGACGCCCTCCATTAGGTCGCCGTCGCCGGCCAGCACGTAGGTGTGATGGTCGATGATCGTCTGGTCGCGGTTGTAGACGGCGGCCAGGTGCGCCTCGGCGATCGCCATCCCGACCGCGTTGGCGAAGCCCTGCCCGAGCGGACCGGTCGTCACCTCGACGCCCGGCGTGTGATGGTACTCGGGATGCCCCGGCGTGCGGCTACCCAACTGGCGGAACGCCTTGAGGTCGTCGAGCGAGAGGTCGTAGCCGGTCAGGTGCAGCAGCGCGTAGAGCAGCGCCGAGCCATGCCCCGCGCTGAGGACGAAGCGGTCGCGATCGAACCAATGCGGGTCCTTCGGGTCGAACCGCAGATGGCGCGTCCAGAGCGTGAACGCCGCGGCCGCGGCGCCGAGCGGCAGGCCCGGATGGCCGGAATTCGCTTTCTGGACCGCGTCGACCGCCAGAAACCGGATTGCGTTGATGCGGAGTTCGTCGGCGTCGCTGTTCATCGTCTCTCCACGGTAGCTCGAGCGGGGCGGGAAGGCGCGTTAGGCGTCTTACGATATCGTCCCCTCTCTAGAGTACCCGAGGCCGGTATCCGCGTTTGCGCCGCGAAGCAGGCCCTCGATGGAATCGACGAAGTCCTCGGCGGAATCGACGCTGGAAGAGCGGGTCGTGGCCCTCGAGGAGCGGCTCGCCGCCGAACCCGAGGCGATCCGCAAGAAGCCCGGGCGCGTGGTCGAGGAGGTCCTCGAAGCGCTCGACGAGGGCGAGCTACGGGTCTGCGAGCCGCGAGACGGCGAGTGGGTCGTCAACGCCTGGGTGAAGCGAGCGATCCTCCTCTCCTTCGCACGGTTCGAGAACGAGTCGGTCCGCGACGCGGCGATGCGTGCCTCGGCGCTCGACGATCCGCTGGGCTCGCGCGGTTCGCTCCCCTCGTATTACGACAAGCTGCCCACCAAGCGGAATTGGAAGGCGCTCGGCGCGCGCTGCGTGCCGCCCGGCGTCGCACGCTACGGCTCGTTCCTGGGACGCGGCGCGATCCTGATGCCCGGCTACGTCAACGTCGGCGCCTACGTCGACGAGGGGACGATGGTCGACACCTGGGCCACGGTCGGGTCGTGCGCGCAGATCGGCAAGGGCGTGCACCTGAGCGGCGGCGTCGGGATCGGCGGCGTGCTCGAGCCGCCGCAGGCGATGCCGGTCATCGTCGAGGACGGCGCGTTCGTCGGCTCGCGCTGCATCGTCGTCGAGGGCGTGCGCGTCGGCGCCGAAGCGGTGCTCGGCGCCGGCGTCGTGCTGACCGCATCGACCCCGATCGTCGACGTACGGGGCGCGTCGCCGGTGGTCACCAAAGGCGTGGTGCCGGCGCGGGCCGTCGTCATCCCCGGATCGTTGCCCAAGCAGTTCCCGGCCGGCGAGTTCGGCACGCCGTGCGCGCTGATCATCGGCGAGCGCACCGAGTCGACCGATCGCAAGACCTCGCTCAACGCCGCGCTGCGCGAATTCGAGGTCTCGGTGTGAGCCTGACCTCGTCCGCCGTGCGCCTGAATCCCGCCGTCACCGGGATCGAACCATCGGTCATTCGTGCCATCGCCGCCAAGAAGCAGCCGGGGACGATCGATCTCGGGCTCGGCGAGCCGACGCTGCTGCCGCAGCAGCGGTTCATCGACGCCGCCGCACGGTGGGTGGCGGAGAACGGCGTCAAGTACACGGTCAACGCCGGCGATCTCGCGCTGCGCGAGCGCATCGCCGCGCACTATGCGTATCCGGGGATGTCGGCCGGCAAGAACGTCTGCGTGACGACCGGTTCGCAAGAAGCGGTCTACGTCGCGATCAAGACCCTGCTCGATCCGGCGCGGGACGAGCTGCTGGTCGTCGAGCCGGCGTTTCCGGCCTACGCGAAGATGGCGCAACTCGAGGGCGTCGCGCATCGGGCCGTCGCGCTGGCGGAAGAAGATGGGTTCGCGTACGACGTCGACGCGATTCTCGAGGCGATTGGGCCGCGGACGCGGGTCATCGTCATCGGCTCGCCGGCGAACCCGACGGGGCGCGTCCTGCGCGACGCCGACGCGCGGCGGCTGGCTGAGGCACTGCTGGCACGCGACGGCGAGCCGATCTGGGTGCTCCACGATGAGATCTACCGCGAGCTGACCTACATCGACGATCCCGGCTACGTCGCGCGCTACTACCCGTACACCGTCGTCGCCAACTCGCTCTCAAAGTCCAACGCGCTGACCGGCATGCGCATCGGGTGGCTGCTGGCGCCCGACTCCGTGATTGACACGCTCGTGAAAACGCACGCCTGGGTCACCTCGACCGCCAGCGCGTTCGGTCAACGCGTCGCGTACGAGATTTTCGGCGAGCCGGGTGCGATTGAGGAACAATCGGCTTGGTACCGCACGCAGCGCGAAGGCGTCCTTCGCGTACTCGATGCAAGCGGCCTACGCTACGTCCCGATCGACGGCGCGTTCTACGTCTGCGTACGCCTGCCAAACGGAGGCGACTCGATCGCAGCCGCTTACGAATTGGTCGAGCACCGCGGCGTCGCCGCAATCCCCGGCCGCATCTTCGGCCCCTCCCTTGAAGGCTGGCTACGCCTTAGCTGGGTCGCACCGATCGACGATGTCGCGGCAGGACTGCGGCGCGTCGCCGCTCTGCGTTAGCTTATCACGACCGGATCGCGATTCGCGGTATGCCATGCGCTTGCTTCTCATTCCTGAGGCCTCTCGAACCTGAGGCCTCTCGAACCGGGCTCAGCACGGTTCTGGGGTTAGTGGCGGATTCCGAAGGGCCGGTCTAGGCTTCGAATTAGGGCAGGCTGTTGCGGTGACCGCAGGCGCCGCGACCCGCGCTGGCGGCGACGTCAACGGCCGTGCTGCAACACTCTACGCCGCGCGCCGCCAACGCCGTGTACACCGCGGCCTTGGGCTGGTTGCTCCGGGAATCGCTCTGCATAAGCAGACCCGTCCGCGCGCTAAGACGAGGGACGCCGGTAATTCGGGAATCACAGAGTTCTCGATAATCGCGAGGCGCTGTCACACTTTCGGGTGAGCGGAGCGCACAAGCTGCAATGGGCTGATCTCCCGACGGCCGGATACCAGCGCCGCCCCTCGGCCGGGGTCTACCTCATTGGAATGAAGTGTGCTCAAGCCGAGGTTGCTCTGTCCCCTCTTTGGCGCTAGATAGACTGGCGGTCCGCGGTTTTCTCACGATTTAGTCAGCCTCTTCTGAGTGAGGGGCGTCTCTTTAGAGGCGCGCTCCAAGATCACTCTAGAGAGGAATTTCGCGCCGCTAGCGTTCGCGCAATGATGTCGGAGTCCACCGGCACTCGTCGGTGAGGCAAAACAAAAACGAGTCCCTTACGGAACCCGCCTCCGACTCTCGCAGAGCTACGGTTCGGTTCTCGCACGGGGCCTCCTTCCCGAGAAAGGGGTCCACCAAGTGGATCAGCCTATTTCGTATACACTCTCTCCGTCTTCCCTCACGTTTCTGTGGGAGGAATGCAAGCACGACTTCTATATGCACGTCGTTCGCGGGATTCATCGGCCGAACACGCCCTTTCCATCCATCTTCGCTAAGATTGATGCTGCCATGAAGCGGCGCTTTGCCGAAGATCGTTGGCACTCGTTCGGAGAGGGCCAACCGTCTTTCAAGATCGCCCACGGCGAGAAGGTGGTTCGCTCTTCACCAATCGTGCTGCCAAACCGGCAGGTCACGCTCAGCGTGAAGGGCCGGTATGATAGCATTCTCACGTTTGAGGATGGTTCGTTGGTCTTGTGCGACTTTAAAACCGCATCGGTCAAGCCTGAGAACCTCGACAAGTACTGGGTGCAGTTGCACGCCTACGCTTTCGCACTGGAGCATCCCGCCCCGGGAAGCCTGTCGGTTAAAATCGACCGACTCGGTCTAGGGGTATTCGATCCCGCGAGTTTTGCCTACGATGGCGAGGCGGGAGGTTCGCTTAGTGGCGCAATGCATTGGATCGACATGCAGCGCGATGATAAGCGCTTCCTCACCTTCATGGATGATGTGGCTGCCGTACTCGAGCAACCGGAGCCGCCGGTCCCGTCACCCGATTGCTCTTTCTGCAGCTACCGTATAGCGGCTTAGATAGACGTTCGGTGACCGAGAACCCTCGGTCACCGAACGTCCCCACGGGCTTCCTAGCCGATGAAAACGGAGTACAAGTTATGTGCACTACGGCGTGGACGAAGATGCCTGCAGAACTCCTCGAGCAGCGATTGCAAGATCAACCCTCGAGACGTTGTTGTCTCCGACTATGTCTCTCATTTTTGCACGTATACTCTTCACGTGCGACTTAACGGTGTTCAAGCTCACCGTCAGCTTCTCGGCTATCTCCAAATCCTTTAGCCCTTGACCAAGCAGTTGGAATACCTGACGCTGGGCTGGCGTGAGATTACTCCACAGCTCATCCGCGGCACGAGACTGCTCGCTTTGACGCCTTACGGTCTCGATCTCGCGAAGAACATCCATGGGCTCGGCAAAATTGCTAGCAAAAATATACGATATGATGAGCGAGACGAGCGCTGCGGGCAAGACCGACCACCAGAACACGGATCGAACGATTGCGTGAAAGTCCGCCAACGGCGCCGAGTCATACTCTGCGCTTACAAGACCTATCACTTTGCCGTCATTCATAACCGGCGTGAACGCTGCGACGTATGTCCCGCTATCGTCTGAAATAGGCGACAATGTATAGGTTGTCTTTTTTGTGGAGTAAGCAGCCAGTTCTAGATCGTCTGCCTTCCCGATATCGTCCAAATCGGGTTCTCCATTGTCGATATCATACTCTTCCCCTCGGATGACTAGCGCTACAAAAACGGACCCTTCTTTTGCACGGAAGTAGCGCTGCGAGAGATCGACAACGTCTTTGTGGTAACGTCTGAATAGTGAGGAGCCTTTTCCTTCCTTTTGAACGCGGTCGACTAGCGACCAATCAGTGCTCGCCGCCGCAGCAAGCGAAATCCGCATGGCCTGGGCGGTTTTATCATGTATCCATCGATCCGTATTGAAGCCCAATAAGCGGCTTGCGATGACAATAACGAGCATCTCTGCCAGAAAAACAAGGCCCAGCGCTTTGAGGAACGTTTTGTTCCAAGGTCGCTTAATGATTGTCAAATCATCGCTCCAATGGACTTCGCCATGGCGGTCTCTCACGCTTCCGGGGTGGACGGCCACTACCCGCCTGCGAAGCCGACCACGCGTGGGCCCGACGCCGAAAAGGCCCTAGCGCACGCTTGTGACTCGTCGTGCATCATTCCCGCCGGCGGGCCGATTGATCTCTCCATATGGCGTCGCCCGTAAGTAGTTCGGCTTCAGCAGAACGTGCCAGACGTAACGCTCACCGGCGATCAGAGTGCCAGTGGAGAAGAGCATCTCCCTAGCCTGTGTTGCATGTCATCCGTGGTGATGGCGCCTGAGACGCGGGCGAGCTGTTCACGCACCCGAAGCTCGTCGCCGACCAGCTGAGCGTGGAGCGTGAACCAGATCCACGTCGCACGTTTGGCGTGCTCGTTGCCCGGGCTGCGTGCCGCCTAAGCGCCGATCGACGACCTGACAGAAGAAGGGGAGGGCCTTTCGACCCTCCCCGCTCGGCTCGACTTTCGTCGATGCGCTGCGATTTGTCCACGAACCGCCGCTCGCGGTCGCCGCGCTTCCGGGGCGATCCGGTCGCAAGCTGCCGCCTACGTCCAATCGCCAGCCAGGGCCGGATACCGGTTCCGGTTGTCCTAGCGCTATCGGTGCCATCATTCTAGCATGTTGTGGAGTTCCTTGACCAGGGTGGCTTCGAGGTACGCGCACACCGCTGCGAGCGGCTGGTCGAACGCTGCCGATCGATTCAGCTGCGCGCCGATGCGCGGATCGAGCGCTTCAAACGTCGGAAGCAGTTTCTGGAGTGTCGTAAACTGCTGCGCCCGCAGCGCGACGTACAAGTGTACGAGAATGATTTCCGCGAGCAGGATTCGCCAGAACACCGGCATGCGTGCGACCGTGAAATCATCGACGACGCGCTCCGTCTCTTTCATTGCGGAAGAGAGCGTGCCTTGCGGAAGCTCGAAACGGAGAACCGAGTAACGAATGAGCTCGCGACGGCCGCCCTTGAGCGGGACCTTTCCGAGCAGTGCTCGTAGGAAAGCCTCCGGATTGAGGGACTGCTCAGGTGGGCGGACGTAGTTACACGGCGGCGCGCTTTCAGCCAGCTCCTCGTCCGCAAGAAGCATTTTCTCGACGTACTCGAGCACCAGCCATTGCTGGCGCAGCGTCAAGCTCAACTGTAAGGACGCGGTCCCACCAGCTGCGTGACGTTCGCTGAGCGAACGAAAACGTGCGATCGGCATGTGTATCGCATACGCGATCTCGAGGAGGCGCGCCGGCGCCTGCGCGCGTGATACTCGCTTCCCCGCGCGGCTCAAGCTGCACAAGAGAACGATCTTGCGCTCCATCTCGAGTAAGTCGTTTTGCAGAGCTTCACACGTGGCTGCGATAGCGCGTCGCGTCGCGTTCTGCTTGTACTCGTCGGTGACAGCCTTTACGCCGCGTTCTTTTTCGACCGCGGCAGCGACGTCGAGTTGTTCTTTCCGCTGCAACTCCGCGACGGTTTGGTCATGGGCTTGTTTGCTCAGAGCGCTTTGGGAAAGCCGAGTCAACCACGCGCCGACAAGGAGAGCAATAGCCGAGAGCAGCGCTGCGAAGACCGTCGCTGTACCGACGGGGATTCCGTCGTGGGCTGTAGGCGCTGGCGAGGCCTGCGCGAGGAGCACGGTTGCTCCGACGAACCACACCATGGCAGTGCGTTGGCGTTTCTCGCCTCATCCTCCTATGCAATCGAGCGGAGGGCCCATTGGCACGCCCACGTCAGCCGTGTGGCGTGTCGCTGGGCGGGCCGGTGCGGACTTCGACCCAGTGGTCGGGGTGGAAGTACTCGCGGGCCGCGCGCTGGACGTCGGCCGGGGTGACGGCACCGTAGCGCGCAGCCAGCGTTTCCTGATAGTTGGTCGGTAGGTTCTCCAGGCCCATCGCGAGCAGGTCGCCCGCGATGTTGCGGGTGGCTTGCTCGGCGAGGATTTCGCGCGCGACCTGACGCGTCTCGCAGCGGTGCAGCTCGTCGACGTCGACCGGTTCGGTCTCGAGCCGCTTCACTTGGTCGAGGATCAGCGCGTCGGCGGCGTCGACCTTGCTCGGCACCGCGCGGAAGGTCGCCGTCCAGGTGCCGCGATCGCCGTCGAAGCGGTAATGCGTGCCGACCGTGTAGACCAGCCCGCGCTTCTGACGGATCTCCTGGAACAGGCGGCTCTCGAACGACTGATCGTCGAGCAGCGAGTCGGCGATCAGGAACGCGTCGGCGTCGGGGTCGCCGCGCTTGGGCGCCGGCTGGCCGAGCTCGACCGTGACGTCCTGGGCGTCGCCGTTCTCGATGTACTTCTCTTGCGGCGCCGGCAGCGGGAGCGCTTTCAACGTCGCCGACGGCGTCGGACCGTCGGCCTTCCACCCGCCGAACGCGCGCTCGACGGCGGTGCGCGCCGCGGCCGGGTCGACGTCGCCAACGACGACGAGGGTGGTCAGATCGGGCCGGTCGTAGGTCTTCGCGTAGGTGCGCACGTCGTCGATCGTGATCGCGTCGAGCGAGGCGACGTTCATCTCGCGCAGCTCGGGGTCGCCGGTCGGGTAGAGTGCCTGCAAGAACGCGCGCCGAGCGCGATACGTCGGATCGAGGATCTGGCGCGAGAGCGACGTGCTCATCTGCGCTTTGAGCAGCGCGAAACGATCGGCCGGCAAGAGCGGATTGCGCACGTCGTCGGCCAGCGCGTTGAGCAGGGCGGGCAAGTCGCGCGCGTATCCGTGCGCGGAGAAGGTCGAGCCGTAGCTCAGCGTCGCGCCCAGCCGCTTGCCGACGCGCTGCAGGCCGTCGTACTGATAGTGCTGGCTGCCGGCGTTGAGTAGCGCCGAGGCGAGCAGACCGGTTCCCGTCTTGCCGGGCGGATCGAAGGCAGGCGAACGGCGCATGGCGCCCGAGATGAAGACCGTGCTGTTGCCGGGCACCCGCTGGATCAGCAGTTGCAGTCCGTTGGGCAGCGACGTGCGGATGGGCGCGACGGTGCTGTGCAGCGTCAGCGGACGCGCGGCGTCGGCGCGCAGCCAGTCCGGCTCGACGATCGGACCGTCCGGCACCCGGCCGCCGAACTCTTCGTTCCGGCCGGCCTCGAACGCGGTCGGCGCTTTGAGCTTCGAGAGATCGGTCGTGGTCGGCTCGATGATGCCGACGGCATTGGGCTCGGCGAAGATGCCGCGCATCATCCCGTTGATCTCGGCGCGCGTGATCCCGGCGATCGTCTGCGCGTCCTGCGCCGGCGTCGGGTCTTGCGGGAACGCGTACGACCCGCCGAAGGTCGAGGCCAGCGATGCGATCGAGTCGCGCGCGTAGACCAGTTGCGCCAGCGCGGCGCGCTTGGCGGCGTCGACGTCGTCGGCCGGTAAGCCGCGGGCGGTCAGATCGTGCAGCGTGCTGGTCATGATGCTGCGCACCTCGTCGGCGGTGTGACCGGGCGCGACGACCGCGATCAGGTGAATCGAAGCGATGTCGCGGTCGAGGGCGGGCTGCACGAAGTAGCCCAGCGTCAGGCGCGACTCGAACAGCGCCGACTTGAGCTGGCCCTGGTTGCCGGCCAGCGCGACGCCGCCGATGATCGCGCGCAACGCGTCGCCGTGCGTCGGTCCGGTCGGCGGCGGAATCGCGTAGGCCAGGTCGACGACCGTGAACGGCACGTCGGCGCTCTCTTGCTCGACGACGTCGTGCGCCGGCGTGGGACGGCTGAAGCGCGGCGCTGGCAGCGGGCGCGTGGGGATTGGACCGAACCACTGCTGGGCCTGCGCGAAGACGGTCGCCGGATCGACGTCGCCGGCGACGACCAGCGTCGCGTCGTTGGGCGCGTACCACTGCTCATAGTACGCCCGCAGGTCGGCCACGGTCGCGCGCTCGACGTCGGCCTTCGCGCCCAGACTCGTCTGCCCGAGCGGCGAGTTCGGATACATCTTCGCCAGCATCCGCTCGTGCAGCGTGAAGTACGGGTTGCTGCGATCTTGCGCGGCCTCTTGCAGCACCGCCCCGCGCTCCTTGTCCCAGGCCTCGGGGTCGAGCGCGAGGTGCTGCATGCGGTCGGCTTCGATGCGCAGCGCCGGCTCGAGGCGATCGGCGGGAACCTGCATCTCGAAGTGCGTCGATTCGGTCGTCGTCTGCGCGTTGATCGACGCGCCCAGGCCGGCCGTCCACTCGTCGAGCGCGCCGGCCGAGAGCGTCGTCGTCCCGCGGAACATCATGTGCTCGAGCGCGTGCGCGAGCCCGGTCTTGCCCGGCGTCTCGTCGGCCGACCCGAAGCGGTACCAGACCTCGACCTCGGCGACCGGGGCCGCGTGATCCTCGACAACGACCACGCGCAGGCCGTTGTCGAGCGTGCGGACCTGCACCGCCGAGAGCGACGTCGAAACGTCGGTGTCGTCGGTGCCGAAATCCCGCGCGGCGCCCGGCACGGGGGCGACCGATACGAGGAATAGCGCTGCGAGGAACGCGGCGCTCAAACGAGCCTGCATCCCCCGCAGCTACGACGGGCCCGGTCGGCCTCCCGCTAGACGAGCGGTCCCGGACTTTTCAGGTATTTGCTCACCACCGCCTCGGAGGTGTGATACGCCAGCGCGCCGACCGTGCCGGTCGGGTTGTAGCCGGCGTTCTGGGGAAACGAGCTGGCCCCGGTCACGAACACGTTGGAGACGTCCCACGTCTGTCCGTACTTGTTGGTGACGCTGGTGCGGGGATCGCTGCCCATGATCGCGCCGCCGGTGTTGTGCGTGCTCTGGTACGGGACGGTGTCCCAGTGCGCCGCCAGTTGGCCGACGGTGATGCTGGTGGCGCCGGCGGCCTTGCCCACCTTCTGGTGGATGCCGGCCATGAAGGCCGACTGCTTGTGCTCGTGCGGGCCCCAATCGAACGTCATCCGCAGCAGCGGCTGACCGTAGACGTCGCGATAGGTCGGGTCGAGGTCGAGGTAGTTGCCGCGATAGGACTGCACCCCGCCTTGCGCGTTGAAGTTGAAGGCGCGGTTGTAGTAGTGCGCCATCGTCCTCTTCCACTGGCCGCCCCAGCGCGGCGTTCCGGCCGGCGTCGGATGCCATTCGACCGGACGCGCGTGGTTGGTGTTCTGGTTGATGTCGGCGCCGCCGATGAAGCCGTACGGCCCGTGATCGAAGTTGTCGCCGTTGAAGTCGTCGAACACGGTGCCGAGCGCGCCCGAGCCCATGAACAGATTGAACACCTTGCCGTTCTCGAAGAAGAACGCGCCGCCGGTGTTGACCTGGTAGGCGTAGTTGCGACCGACGACGCCGGTGTTGCTGACCGGGTCGTAAGGTTTGCCGATCCCCGAGAGCAGCAGCAAGCGCACGTTGTTGAGTGCCCAGGCGGTGATGAAGATCATGTTCGCCGGCTGGATCTGCTCGCGGCCTTGCGCGTCGAGGTAGGTGACGCTGACGGCCTTCTTGCCGGTGCTGTCGAGGTTGACTTTGAGCACCTTGGCGTTGGTGCGCAGCTCGAAGTTGGGCGAGGCCGAGAGCTTCGGCAAGAGCGTCGTCTGCATGCTGGCCTTGGCGCTCATCTCGCACGCGAAGCGCTCGCAGTAGCCGCAGTAGACGCACGACCCCAGGTGCACGCCTTCCGGGTTGGTATAGAACTGCGATGAGTTGGCGGAGGGCTGCGGGAACGGATGGTAGCCCAGCGAGGTCGCGGCGTTGCCGAAGACCTCCATCGCGTAGCTGGTCTTTTGCGGCGGGCTCGGATACTCGCGCGACCGCGGTCCCTCGAACGGGTTGCCGCCGGGCTGGATCTGGCCCTTGATGTTGCCGGCTTTGCCGGCGATGCCGCACAGGTACTCGAACTTGTCGTAGTAGGGCTCGAGCTCGTCGTAGGTGACGCCCCAGTCTTGCGAGGTGCAGTCCTCGCCCAGGATCGCGGCGCCGTAGCGCGCGATCGAGCGGCTGCGCGTCTCGAAATCCCACGGCAAGAAGCGCCAGGTCACGCCGTTCCAGTGCACGCCCGCGCCGCCCAAGCCGTCGCCGGGCAAGAACGAGCCGAATTGGCGCACCGGGAGCGCCGTCTGCGTGCGGTCGTTGCGCGCGGTCAGCGTCTCCTTGGCGGCGTTCTGGAACAGCTTGTAGCGCAGCGCGTACGCCAGCTCGTCGTGAACGCCGGGGATCGCGAAGTCGGGATAGGTGTTGCGGAAGTCGCCGCGCTCGAGGCCGACCACCTTGACGCCGGCTTTGAGCAGCTCGTTGGCGATGATGCCGCCGGTCCAGCCGAAACCGACCATCACCGCGTCGACCGCGGGAAGCGTTGCCATCTCAGTGCACCCCCAGCGCCTTGGCGGTGATCACGCGATGCATCGCCTCGTCGTCCATCTGCATCCCCGAGCCGCCGTCCATCGCGGCCTGTTCCGCTTGCTGCACGTCGGCGATGCTGACCGGCGCGACCTTGTACGCGACGTTGTGCTTCTCGATGAAGTTGGCGTAGGCGGCCGCGGCGCCGGGGAAGCCGACCAGCTTCCAACCGATCTTGTCGCGGTTGCCGCCGTAGATCGGATCGGAGAAGAAGCCCTCGATCGCGTTGGCGTAGAGCATCTCGAAGAACACCTTGGCCGGGACGGCGTCCAGCACGATCGTCGCCTGGTCCAGGCCGGTGAGCACCGTGTCTTGCTGGCCCGGCGTGAGCGCGTCGAAGGTGTTGTTGCCGTACTGCTTTTGGCAGTACGCGTTGACGCCTGCGATCCCGAGCCGGTAGACCTCGCGCGGGGTGAGCGGCAGCTGATAGCCCTGCGTCGGCAGACCAGGCGCCCACGGACCTTGCATGTACATCTTCGCCGCGTAGCCGAATTGGCCGTCGAGCTGCTGATCGATGAAGTAGGCGACGCCGGCTTCGCGTCCACCGGGCCCGAGATCGTCGCTGGGGATCAGTCGCTCGACCGCGGCCTCGACGAACGCATGTTCCGGCTGCGTGAAGTACGTATATGCTTCCGGCTGCGTGCCGAGCGGCAGCAGCGGCTTCGCGTGCGCCGGTGCGGGCGAGGCCGCGGCGACGACGTGCGGCGCGGCATCGGCGCGCGCCGTTTCGGCGCCGGCGATCGCAGCGACCGCACTCGTGCCGAGCAAGACGAACGTCTTGCGGGAAAGCCCATTCTCGTCGGCCATGGACACCTCCGGAAAGCGGGAAAGCGCGCCGCGTTTGCGCGCGCGGACACACAGGCTAGCACACCGCGTCCGCCGCGAACAAGCATCTTTTCGTTGACCGAGGCTGGGTCAGCGCGTCATCGTATACGCGCGCGCACACCGGTCGAGCGCGCGTTGCGGCAACAGGCCGATCAGCTCGCTGCGTGCGACCTGCACGCCGGCGCGCGCGGCGGCGCGGCGGACCAGCTCGGTGACGCGGTAGAGCGGCACCGCGTCGACGTCGGTCACGTTGCACGAAACCTGGACCCGCTGCGCGCTCAGCCGCAGTCCCAGGCATTTGAGCGTGCGCAGCCCGCCGCTCGACGCGCGCAGCGTGCGCGCGATCTCGCGAGCGAGCGATAGGTCGCCGCTGGCGAGCTCGACGTTGAACGCGATCAAGAACGGCCGCGCGCCGACCGCGATCGCACCCGCGCCGCCGTGCGGCGCATCTCCGTAGTCGAAGCGCCAGTCCGCATCGCCGGCCGCGCGCGCCGCCAGGCCTTCGAACTCGCGGCGACGCACGTCGGCCAGGTGCACCCGGTGCGGTGCGCCGGCTGCCGCGCCGTAGAGATAGGCCGGTATACCGAGCTCGCGCCAGATCCGCGCCGCGGCGCGGTGCGCCAGCGTCACGGCCTCGTCGAGCGTCGCGTCCGCCAGCGGCACGAACGGCAGCACGTCGAGCGCGCCGATGCGCGGGTGCGCGCCGTGATGGCGGCGCAGATCGATCCGGTCGCGTGCGACGCGCGCCAACGCGACGGCTGCGGCGACGACCTGCGAGGCGCGGCCGACCGCGGTGATCACGCTGCGATGGTGGACCGGATCGCTGGTGCGATGGACGACGGTCGCGCCGGCGGCCTCCATCGCCGCCACGCAGGCCTCGATCACCGCCGGATCGCGGCCCTCGCTGACGTTGGGCACGATCTCGAACTCGGGGGCCACGGTCAGTCGAACGCGAGGCGGAGGGCGGCGCTCAGGTCGCGCGCGTTTTCCGGCGCGATCGGACGGGTGAAGCCGAGCTTCGTCGCCTCGGCGGTGCGCCGCAACGGCTGCGAGACGGCGCGTACTTCGCCCGAGAGGCCCAGCTCGCCGAACGCTACGGTCCCGTTCGCCAGCGGCACGTCGCGAAACGCCGACGCGATCGCCAGCGCGATGCCCAAGTCGGCGCCGGTCTCGGCGACGCGCAGGCCGCCGGCGACCGAACAGTAGATGTCGTGATCGCCCAGGCGCAGGCCGGCGCGCCGTTCGAGGATCGCGATGATCATCGCCAGCCGCGCGTTGTCGACGTTGGCCGCCAAGCGCCGCGGCGTCCCGTACGCGGTCTCGCCGACCAGCGCCTGGATCTCGACCAGCACCGGGCGCTGCCCGACCAGCGTCGGCACGACGCACGAGCCGCTCGGCCGCGGCCCGCGCCCGTGCAGAAACAGGGCCGACGGGTCGGCGACCTCGTGCAGGCCGCGGTCGTCCATCGCGAAGACGCAGATCTCGTCGATGCCGCCGAAGCGGTTCTTGTAGGCGCGCACGATGCGGTACTCGCCGGACTGATCGCCTTCGAAGTACAGCACCGTGTCGACCAGGTGCTCGAGCAGCCGTGGCCCGGCGATCGCGCCGTCCTTGGTGACGTGGCCGACGAGGAAGGTCGCGCAGCCGGTGCGCTTGGCGAACTCCATCAGCACTTGCGTGCAGTCGCGAATCTGCGAGACGCTGCCGGCGAACGACTCGACGTCGGGTAGCCACGTCGTCTGGATCGAGTCGACGACCAGCACGTCGGGGACGTCGGCCTCGAGCGCGTCGAGCACGGCGCGCAGGTTCGTCTCCGGGAACACCAGCAGCCCGGGCGCCGCGCCGACCCGCTGCGCGCGCAGCTTCGTCTGCGCCGCCGACTCCTCGCCGCAGACGTAGACGGCCTTGGCGCCGCCGGTCGTCAGCGCGGCCGCCAGCTGCAGCAGCAGCGTCGACTTGCCGGCGCCGGGCGGGCCGCCGAGCAGCACCAGGCTGCCCGGGACGATCCCGCCGCCCAGCAGCGCGTCGAACTCGGCCATCCCCGTGCGTCGACGCGCGATGCGCGCGTCCTCGATCGCGGCCAGCGGCAGCGGCACGACGGCGCGGAGCGGCGTGGCGGCCGCGCGGCCGGCGGCCTTCGGCGCCTTGACGACCGGCGCGTCGGCGAAGGTGTTCCACGCCTCGCAGGCCGGGCAGCGGCCCAGCCAGCGTGCGGACTCGTGGCCGCACGCGCTACAGAAGAAGACGGAACGCGCCTTTGCCACGCGTCGATCTTCTCGCGAGCGGGTGACAGAGGCCTGGCACTCTCGGGGGCGGGCCGGAGGGCGGCTGTCCGGAGGAGAACGTGCCGGTCCGGCATGACGAACGATCACGTCGCGATCGACGGCCCCGTGGCGAGCGGGAAGACGACGGTCTCGCAGCTCTTGGCGGCACGGACCGGGCACCTCTACCTCGATACCGGCGCGATGTACCGCTCGGTCGCCTTTCTGGCCCTCCAGAACGGCGTCGACCTCGACAACGAGCACGGTTTGCTGGCGATGCTGGCGCACCACACGATCGCGATCGAGACCGACCCGAGCCGCACCGCCGGCTACCGCGTGCTGATCGACGGGCTCGACACCGACGATCGCCTCTTCGATCCCGACGTCGCCGCCGCGGTCTCGACCGTCGCCGCGCTGCCCGGCGTGCGCGCCGAGCTGGTCGAGCGCCAACGCGCGATCGCCGCGTCCGGGCCCGTCGTGATGGCCGGCCGCGACATCGGCACGGTCGTGCTGCCCGACGCGCGCTTCAAGTTCTTCTTGACCGCTTCGGTCGACGAGCGCGCACGCCGGCGTCAAGCCGAGTTCCACGAGCGCGGGCTCGACGTGCCGTACGCGGAGGTGCGCGATCAGATCGCCGACCGCGACCGGCTCGACACGACGCGCGCGACGGCGCCGCTGCGCGCTGCCGCCGACGCGGTCACCATCGACTCGACCGACTTGCAGGCCGAGGACGTCGTCGCGCGCATGCAGGCCTGTATGGAAGCCGCGCACCGGTGACGCTCTACGGCTTCGCGCACTTCGCCGTCAACGCGATCGCCAAGCTGCTGTGGGGGATGCGGGTCGTGGGCGCGGAGCACGTGCCGCGCGAGGGCGGCCTGATCGTGGCGTGCAACCACGTCTCGAACTTCGACCCGCCGCTGCTGGGCGCGGCTTGCCCGCGGCCGGTCTCCTACATGGCCAAGAAGGAGCTGTTCGCCATGCCCGGCCTGGGCTGGCTGATCTCGCGTTTGGGCGCCTTCTCGGTCGATCGCCAAGCCGGCGGGACGGCCGCCCTGCGGGCCTCGCTGCGGATGATCAAGGAGGGCAAGTGCGTGGGCGTCTTCCCGGAGGGCGGGCGCAACGTCACCGGGGACCGGGAGGCCAAAGGGGGCGCCGCCTTCCTGGCTGCGGCCTCCGGGGCCCCGATCGTCCCGGCCGCGATCTCGGGCACCCGCCACCTGCGGCCCTTCCGGCGGGTGACGGTCACCTTCGGCGAGCCGTTTCACGTTCAGCGGAACCGGCAGTCGGATGGGGACGCTCTGGAGAAGGGGGCTGAGGAGATCATGCAGCGGATTCGCGAGCTCCAGGAGAGCGTTCGGTGATCATCAAGCGAGCCAAGACGCAAGGCTTTTGCTTCGGCGTCGCGATCACGGTCAAGAAAGCAGAGGAAGCGGTCGAGCGTGACGGCTCGAACGTGACCACGCTGGGCCACGTCGTGCACAACCCGCAGATGGTCGCGCAGCTCGAGGCCAAGGGCCTCAAGAACGCGCACTCGGTCGACGAGATCGAGAGCGGCACGATGTTCGTGCGCGCCCACGGCCTGCCGGTCGAGACGTTCGAGAAGGCCGCCGCCAAAGGGCTGACCGTCATCGACGCGACCTGCCCGATGGTCACCAAGATCCACGTCCAGGCCGAGAAGCTCCGTGACGAGGGCTACAAGATCATCGTCATCGGCGACGCCAGCCACCCCGAGGTGAAGGGGACGCTCTCGCACGTCCCGGGCGCGTGGTGCATCCAGGGCGTCGACGACATCGAGAAGCTGCCGCGCGCCAGTCGCGTCGGCGTGGTCGTGCAGTCGACCTGGAGCGGCCCGGGCTTCTCCGAGATCGTGCGCAAGCTCAGCGAGAAGTACTACGAGGTGCGCGCCGTCAACACGATCTGCACCGACACCAAGAACCGGCAGAGCGAGGTCGTCGATCTCGCCCACGACGTCGAGGTGATGGTCGTCGTCGGCGGCAAGACCTCGGCCAACACCAAGCACCTGGCCGAGCTGGCCGCGATCAACGGCGCCCGCGCCTACCACATCGAAGGCCCCGACGAGCTGGACGCCGCGTGGTTCGCGGGCGTGAGCACGGCCGGCCTGATGTCGGGCGCGTCGACGCCGGGCTGGCTGGTCGAACAGGTCGCGGACCGCATGGATGTGCTCGCCAACGGCAACTGAGACGCTCGATCGCGCGCTCGAACGCGCGGTCACGCGCTTGGGAGACGCCGCGGCGACCAGCGAGCAGATCCGCGAGCACTTCGCATCCGCCCAAGGCGAGTGCGCGGTGACGATCTTGGCCGCGGCCGCGCGCGTGCACGGCGACTTGGCGACCGAAGTGGCGCAGCGCGGCGGGCTCCCGACGGTGTGGGCGCGCTTCGGCGTCGCGCACGGCATCAACGCCGGCGACACGCTGGCCGCGGTCGCCTCGCTGGCGCTGGTCGACGGCGCCGCCGGTCCGCCGGAACGCACGCTGGCGATGATGCGCGTGCTGCACGCCGCGTACTTGGCGGCCAGCGACGCCCGCGCGCGAGCGATCGCGCAGGGACGGCTCGACGCGCTCGAGACCGTTCCCGACGCGCTGAACGCCGTCGCCGACGAGCTGGAAACGCTGGCCTGAGCGCGCGCCTGTTCCCGTTCTCACCCTCCTCCGCGAAGGTCAACGCTACGTTATGTCCGGTCACTCCAAATGGCACAACATCAAGCTTCGCAAGGGAAAAGCCGACGCGCAGCGCGGCGCGCTCTTCACCAAGCTGAGCAAAGAGATCATCCTCGCGGCCAAGAACGGCTCGAGCGATCCCAACGCCAACTATCGCCTCAAGATGGCGGTCGACAAGGCACGCGCCAACAACATGCCGCAGGACAACATCAAGCGCGCGATCGCGCGCGCCGGCGGCGCGGGTGAGAAGGAGATCGAGGAGATCCGCTACGAGGGCTACGGACCGGCCGGCGTCGCGGTGATCGTCGACGCGGCGACCGACAACCGCAACCGCACCGCCTCCGAGCTGCGCTTTCTGTTCAGCCGCAACGAAGGCGGCCTGGGCGAGACCGGCAGCGTCGGCTGGATGTTCGCCGCGCGCGGCATCGTCGAAGTCGACGCGGGCCGGCTCGACGAGGACGCGCTGACCGAGCGCGCGCTGGTCGACGGGGTGATCGACGTGCGCTACAACGGCAGCGACGATCCGTCCGAGGTGGTGACCGAACCGCAGGCGCTGATGGCGGTCAAGGACGCGCTCGAAGCGGCCGGCTTGCACGTGCGGACCGCGCAGCTGGCCATGGAAGCGACGCAGACGACGCGGCCGGGCGCCGGCGACGCGGAGAAAGTGCTGGCGTTCCTCGACGCGCTCGAGGAACACGAAGACGTGCAGAACGTCTACAGCAACGCCGAATTCGACGAGGCCCAGCTCGAGGCGCTGGCCTGATGGCGTTGGACGCCGACGCGCCGGTGGTGCGGCGCCGGCGGCGGCCGTGGCTGCTCGATCGCGACTGGACGTTCGCGCTGGCGCTGGCGTTCGCCGTCGGCGTCGCGGTGTGGTTCGGGCGCGCGGTCAAGGACTTCTTCGTGCCGACCCAACAGGCGGTGCTGGTGCCGGCGATGGTCGGACAGACGCAGGGTGACGCCGTCGGCGAGTGCACGCAGCTGGGCTTGCAGTGCACGGTGCTCGCGACGCAGCCCAGCGAGAAGTACCCCAAGGACGTCGTGATGAGCCAAGCGCCGGTCGCGGGCACGCACGTGCGCGCCGGACGCGCCGTCTCGCTGGTCGTCAGCAGCGGCGTCGTGATCGTGCCGATGCCGGACCTGCGCTTCGAGTCGCTGCGCACCGCCAGCCTCGAGCTCAACCGGCTGCGCCTGCAATTGGCGAAGACCTCGATGGTCTCCAACGACGACATCCCGACCAACCACGTCGTCACGCAAGACCCGATGCCGCTGAGCAGCGTGCGCCAAGGGACGCGCGTCACGCTGACGCTGAGCAAAGGGCCACCCAGCGACGTGCGGGTGCCGGCCTTCACCGGCCACACCATCGACGAGGCGCGTGACATCGCGAACAACGCGCGCATCCATCTCGGCCAAGTCGTATGGACGCCGTTCGGCCCGGGCGGTCCGCCGCGCGGCATCGTGGTGCGACAGAAGCCGGACGCCGACCAGTCGATCGACTCGTTCGACACCGTCTCGCTGCAGGTCAGCGCCGGTCCGACCGTCTACGGCTATCTCGTGCGCCAAGTCCATCTCTCGGTCACCGTCCCTCCGCGCGACGACGCCGCCAGCGTGCGCGTCGCCGTGCACGACGAGACCGGCGACTGGAACGTCTACGACGGCTACGCGCAGGGCGGCCAGAAGCTCGACTTCAACGTGACCGCGGTCGGCGACGCCCAGGCCGACACCTACATCGACAACGAGCTGCTCAACCAGACGACGATCGGCGTGGAGGCACCCAAGACGGACGCCTCGCCCAGTCCCAAGCCCCGGCCGCCGGTCCACGGCCGGTGAGCGTGCTGCCGGTCAAGATCGCGCCCTCGCTACTCTCGGCGGACTTCGCCGCGATCGCCGACCAGATTCGCATGGTCGAAGAGGCCGGTGCGAACGAGCTACACCTGGACTCGATGGACGGCCGCTTCGTCCCCAACCTGACCTGGGGGATGAAGATCGTCAAGGACCTGCGCCGGCTGACCGCGCTGCCGTTCGACTGTCACTTGATGATCGCCGAGCCCGAGCGCTACGTCGACGCGTTTCGCGACGCGGGCGCCGACGTCATCACCTTCCACTACGAGGCGACGCCGCACCAGCACCGGCTACTGCGCCACCTGCGCTCCATCGGCGCGAAGGCCGGCATCGCGATCAACCCCGGCACGCCGGCGGCGATGCTGATCGACCTGCTCGAGGAGATCGATCGCGTGCTGGTGATGAGCGTCAACCCCGGCTTCGGCGGTCAGACCTTCATCGAGCGCGCGCTCACGAAAGTCGCCGAGGTGCGCGAGCTGCTCGACGAGCGCAATCCGGCCTGTGAGATCGAGGTCGACGGCGGGATCGGTCTGGAGAACCTCGAGCGCGCGGTCCTGGCTGGCGCCAACGTGCTGGTCGCCGGCAACTCCGTGTTCGCCGCCCGCGACCCGCAAGCGACGCTGCGCGAGATGCGCGCCCGGATCGGCGCCGTCGGCCGCTAAGGCGCGTTCTGCAGCTCGGCGCGGGTGGCCGGGACCTTGATCTTGCCCGCGATGATGTCGGCGCGCAGCGCGTCGACGGTGGCCAGCGTCTTGGCGCCGATGACGTCGCGCGTGTAGCGGAAGTCCGTCAAGCCGACCGCGTCGTCGGCGAGGCCGAGCGTCACGTGGCCGCCGTGCATGCTGTCTTGCGCCGCACCGTGACAGAGCCGCTCGACCGCGACGTCGACGCGCTTGCGCACGCTGGTCAGCACCGTGCCGGGCGCCAGCGCGTCCTGATCGGAGTCGACGCCGATCGCCCAGCGCTTGCGGCTCTTCGCCTCGGCGATGACGCCGATGTTCGCGCTGCCGGCTGCCGCGAAGATGATGTCGTCGCCGCCCGCGTAGAGTTTCGCCGCGACGCGCTGGCCGGCCGGGATGTCGTCGAACGAACCCGCGTACGCTTTGTCGATGACGATGCTCGGGTCGATGTGGCGCGCGCCCGCGGTGAAGCCCGCCTCGAAGCGCTCGATGACCGGGACGTCCATCCCGCCGATGAAGCCGATGTGGTGCGTGCGGCTGGTCGCCGCCGCGACCGCGCCGGCCAGATACGAGCCTTCGTTCTCGCGGAAGGTGATCGACTCGACGTTCGGCGCGTCGACGACGCCGTCGACCAGCGCGAAGTGCGCGTCGGGCGAGGCCTTCGCGACGGCGGCCATCGCGTCGCTCATCAGGAAACCGATCCCGACCACCAGTCGGTCGCCGTCGTGCGCCAGCGTGCTCAGGTCGGGCGCGTAGTCGGCGCCGCGATGCGCTTGCAGCGCGCGCGGCTGCACGCCGTCGAGCACGACGCAGCGGCCCAGCCCGGCGTAAGCGGCGTCGTTGAACGAGCGATCGCCCAGGCCGCCGACGTCGAGCACCATCCCCACGTGGGCGCCGGTCTGGGCGGTCGCGGTGCAGCCGGTCAGCGCCGCCGCCAGCGCGCCGGCCATCGCCGCGGCGCGCGAGACGCGGAAGCGCGCGACGATCTCGGCCAGCCGCGCCGAACGGGTGCGCACCTCGGCGGCGGTGTGCTCGAGCTGATCGCCGTGTCCGGCCAGCGTGCGCGCGGCGCTGGCGATCGCGTTGCTGGCGGTGGCCTGCGACTCGCTGGCGTCGCGCGAGTCGCCGACGCGGTCGGCGACCGCGGCGGTCGTCGTGCGCAGCTGGTCGGCGGCGGCCGCATTCTCCTCGACGACGGCGGCGACGCCGTCGACGTCGTCGCGCAGCACGCGGATCGCGTCCTGCATCTGCACGGCTTGGCGGGCGACCGCGTCGGCGACGCGCTGCGCGTCGGCCACGGCGTGCTCGATCGCCGCCAGCGCGGCGTCGGTGCGCGCGGCCGCCTCCTCGCCGCGCACGACCGCGACGTTGGTCGCTTCGACCGCGCCGACGACGCGATCGGTTCCCTGGCGCAGGTCGCGCAGGATGGTCGCGATCTCGCGCGTGCTGGCCGCCGAGCTCTCGGCCAACTTGCGGATCTCGTCGGCGACCACGGCGAAGCCGCGGCCGTGCTCGCCGGCGCGCGCCGCCTCGATGGCGGCGTTGAGCGCGAGCAGGTTCGTCTGGTCGGCGACGGTTTCGATCGCGACCAGGATCTCGCCGATGCGCTCGGAGCTGGCAGCCAGGTCGGCGATGACGCGCGCGCTCTCGGCACCGTGACTGCGGATCGCGGTCATGGTCTGGCCGGCCTCCGCGACCGCGCGCGCACCGTCGGTGACCGAACCGGCGGCGACGCGGGCCGCGCCGGTCAACTGTTGGCCGACCGCGCCGAAGGCGTCGATCTGCTCGCCCAAGTCGCGCGTCGTCTGCGCGATCGAGGCGATGCGCGAGGATTGTTCGGCGGCGCCGCCCGCGATCTGGCTGGAGGAGCGCGAGAGCTCGGCGACCGCGATCTCGTTGGCGCGCGCGACCGTCTGGTGCAGGTCGGCGTTGACGGCCAGCACTTCGGTCGCCTGCGAGGTCTCGGCGACCGAACGCCGCACGTCGGCCGCGCTGGCGGCGACGCGGGTCGCGTCGCTGGCCAGCGCGCTGGCGTCGCCGGCGATCCCTTCGAGCGTGTCGCGCAAGCGCGCGGTCGTGCGCGAGAAGGTCTCGCCCAGCTCGCCCAGCGAGCGCGCCAGAACGTTGTACGTGCGCGAGAGCGAGGCGATCTCGTCGTCGCCCTCGCCGTCCAGCTCGGGGGCTTCGGCCGAGAACGAGACGGTCAGGTCGCCGTCGGCGAGCGCCTCGAGCGCGCTCGCGAAGCGCGCCAGGTCGACGCGAACGGCTTCGCGCAGCGCCGCCACGACCGCGTCCAAGCGCCGCGAGAGACTGCGCACGAACAGCGGCGCGCCGATCAGCAGCAGCGCCAGCACGAGGATCGCCAGGATCAGCAGCGCCGCCTGCGAGAGGCTGCGCAGCTTCGCCGCGCGTGCGTCGTCGGCGGCGATGCGGGCGGCGACGTCGTCGTCGACGCCGCCGAGGAAGGCGGCCAGCGAATCGTAGATCGCGTCGCCGTGCTGCGTCGTACCGGGCGCCGGATGCGCGCCTTGCGCGATCCGCTGGTCGACCCACCGCTCGTACTCGTCGATGTAGGCTTGGGAGAGCTGCGCGATCGCGCGCAGCTGCGGCGGCCGGCCCGGCGCCTCGTCGTCGGCGACGAACCGGTGCAGCTCGGCGCGCGTCGCGTTCAGCTGCTCGCGCTCGGTCGCGTCGCCTTCGAGCGCATAGGCGTCGGCGTCACGCGCCTCGACGGCCAGCGCCGTGTTCAGGTGCGCGACGAGCTGACGCACCTCTTCGATGCGGGCGGTTTGCGCGCGCGTCGCCGACTCGGCCGCGCTCTGGACCAGGCCCACCACGGTGACCGCGGCGACGCTGGCGACGGCCGCGATGAGCAGCGCCGCGACGGCTGTCCGAAAGCGTACTCTCAAGCAGAAATATTCCGGCCGACGAATCGATCGAGGGACACGAATGACGCTCCATCCGTTGCGCGAAGAAATGGGGCAGCTTCACTATCGACCGGCGAACGTAAAAAGATGAGCGCCCGATCACTTGCTGCTCGGGCGGCCGGGAGATGAAGTAGGCGCCCCGACCCGGAAGCGAACGCCGGGTGACCGAGGACGACCTGATCGCGCAGATCCGCGACCGTCTGCGCGACGTCGCCGCGGACCGGCTGCTGGTCGGGATCGGCGACGACGCGGCGGCCTGGCAGCCGCGCAGCCACCAGCGCAGCGTCGTCACCACCGACGCCCTGGTCGAGGGCGTCCACTTCACCCGCGCCGCGATGCGCCCCGACGAGGTCGGTCACCGCGCGTTGGCGGCCAACCTCTCCGACATCGCCGCCATGGGGGCGCGACCGGTCTTGGCGACCGTCGCGCTCGGTCTGCCGCGCGACTGCGATCCGGCCTGGGTGCTCGCCATGTACGACGGCATCGCCGCGCTGGCACGGCGCGCTCGCTGCGCGATCGCGGGCGGCGACGTCACGCGCGCGCCGGCCGTGACGCTGGCGCTGACGGTCGTCGGCGAAGTGCGCGCCTCGAACCTCAAGCGCCGCGACGGCGCACTCCCCGGCGACGTCGTCGCCGTCACCGGCGCCCTGGGCGCCAGCCAGGCCGGCTTGTTCGTCGCGGTGGAGCGTCCCGCACTCGCCGGCGAGCCGGCGGCCGCGCCGGCGCTGGCCGCGTACCGCACCCCCGAGCCGCGCTTGCGTGAAGGACGATGGCTCGGAGCGTCGCGGCACGTGCGCGCGATGATGGACACCTCGGACGGGCTCTCGACCGATCTCGCGCGCTTGTGCGCCGCCTCGGGCGTCGGCGCGGTCGTCGAGACGGTGCCGGTCGCAGACGCCGCGCGCGCGGTCGCCTCGCTCGTCGAGGCAGACGCGCAGGCATGGGCGCTGCACGGCGGCGAGGACTTCGAGCTGCTGCTCAGCGTCGAGCGGCGCGCGTTCGCGCATCTGGCGGCGCGCTTCCGCGCACACTTCGGTCGCCCGTTGCACGCCGTGGGCCATGTCACCGAAGGAGCAGGCGTCCGCCTCGCCAACGGGGACGCCATCCCGGCTGCGGGCTGGGACTCTCTGCAATGAGCGCCGCCGACCAACAAGACGCACAAAAAGCCTATCCGCTGCTGGGCTCCATCCAGAACAGCGTCGGTTACGGCTTTCTCGGCAACGAGACCGTCGTCGCGATCGCCAACCGGTTGCGCGTGCGCACGGTGACGGTACCGACCGCCTACGCCAGCGCGCGTGGCGGCGTCGAAGGCCGCTCTTCGTTCGTCCCCGATCTGCGCGAGTTCCGGCGCGGCGTCGAGTTCTTGATCGCGCGCGATCCGAACGTGCTGGTGATCGGGTATCTGGCGCAACCCGATCAAGTCGACGTCGTCGCCGACGCGCTCGAACGCTTTCAGGGCCTGGTCGTGCTCGATCCGGTGCTGGGCAGCTACGAGAAGGGACTGTTCGTCCCGGTCGAGACCGCGCGCCGCATTCGCGACGCGCTCTTGCCGAAGGCCGAAGTCGTCACGCCCAACCGCTTCGAAGCCGAAGTGCTGCTCGATCTGACGCGCGTGCGCGGCGCCAACGAGCGCGTCTTCCTCGACGGCTTCGCCGAACGCGGTCCGCAGACGGCGATCATCACCTCGTTCGTGCGCGAGGCCGAGCGGCGCACGGCCGTCACCGCGTTCTCGAACGGCTACGTCTACGAGAAGATCACCTCGCCGTTCTACCCGGCCTTCCCCGGCTACGGTGCCGGCGACGCGCTGGCCGGCGCGGTCGCGGCGCTGCTGACCGCCGGCGCCAGCCCGTGGGCGGCCACGATGCTGGCCACCGCCCTGGCCTCGCTCGCGGTCGAGCGGACGACCGGCTACGGGAGCGCGACCGTCGACCCGGTCGCGGCGCTCGATCTATTCCGGCCGCTCCCCTACCTGACCGACGAGGCGTGCAAGCCCTACGCCGAGCGCTTCGGGGTGACCTCAGCGCCGATCCCGGTCAAAGACGGAGAAGGGGCGCGACTCAAGTTCGCGCCCCCGAAAAACCAGATCGTGTACTAGGCCACCGCTGCCGGCGGCCGGTTCCTGGACTAGGCGACCCCGACGCGCTTGACGCGCTTGGAGCGCAGGCAGGACGTGCAGACGCGGGCCGTCTTGTGCGTACCGCGGTCGTCGATCCGGACGGCCTGGAGGTTCGGGAGCCACCGCCGCTTGGTCTTGTTCATCGCGTGGCTGACGTTATTTCCCGCCATCGGTCCCTTGCCGCACACGTCGCATCGCTTGGCCATAACAGCGGGAGTGTACCAGAAACGGAGCCCCCGGACAAGCCGCCCGCAGGGCGCAGGGGGCCGGTCCCGGAACGCGAGTCGCGCTCTATGGCAGTCACCCAACTGGACGGTCGGGCGTTCGAGAAGTTCGTCGCGGCCGGGACCTACTTCCTCAGGAAGTACCGGGGCGTCCTCAACGACCTCAACGTCTTTCCCGTTCCGGACGGGGACACGGGGTCGAACATGTTCCTGACCGCCAAGGCAGCCATGCACGAGGCCCGCAAGGTCCGTACGGAAGGGCTGGCGACCGTCGCGGCCGCCGCCGCCAACGGCTCGCTGCTGGGGGCCCGCGGCAACAGCGGGGTCATCCTCTCCCAGATGCTGCGCGGCTTCGCCCACAGC
This sequence comes from Candidatus Sulfotelmatobacter sp., assembly GCA_035504415.1. NCBI lineage: Bacteria > Pseudomonadati > Acidobacteriota > Terriglobia > Terriglobales > Candidatus Korobacteraceae > Candidatus Sulfotelmatobacter > Candidatus Sulfotelmatobacter sp. Next base: position 62,135 of record DATJRY010000015.1, read on the forward strand.
GTGCGCCACCGCGAGGCGATCGACACCTTCCAGCTTTCGCTGGCGATGCGCGAGGCCGTCAGCGCCGCCCGCGCCGCGCTGACGCGGCCGGTCGAGGGGACCATCATCTCGGTCGCCGGCGCCGCCGCCGACGAGGCCTATCGCCAAGCCGTGCGCGAGCCCGACTTCTACCGCTTGGCCAACGCCGTGCTGCGCGCGGCCAACGACGCGCTCGAGCGGACGCCCGAGCAGCTGCCTGCGCTCAAGGAAGCCGGCGTCGTCGATTCGGGCGGCGCGGGCTTTTGCTACTTTCTCGAGGGCGCGCTGCGCTTTCTGCCCGAGCAGACGGTGCGCGCGACCGCGTTTCCGCGCCGCCCGGTGCGTTCGGCGGTCTTCACCCGGCAGCAAGAAGTCGGCGAGAATCGGTATTGCACCGAGTTCATCCTCGACGGCGCGACCATCGAGGCGCACCCGCTCCGCGACCTGCTCGAGCGCCACGGCGACTCGCTGCTCGTCGTCGGCAGCGCGCCGACGATCAAGGTTCACGTTCACACCGGCCGGCCGGACGACGTCAAGGCGCTGGCCGCCAAATACGGTATCGTGACGCGCTGGAAAGTCGAAGACATGGCGCGGCAGCACCACCTGCTGGTCGTCGACGCGCCGGCGCGCGCGCTCGGCATCGCGGCCGTCGTGCCCGGCGTCGGCTTCGATCGCATCGCGCGCGAACTGGGGGCCGACGTGACCATCCCGGTCCCGCCCGGTGCCAACCCGTCGGTCCAAGACCTGCTGATCGGCGTCAACGCCTCGCTCGCGCCGACCGTCTATCTGCTGCCCAACGATCCCAACGTCGCGCTGGCGGCGCGCGAGGTCGCCGCGCTGACGAGCAAGACCGTCGTCGTCGTGCCGACGCGCGACCCGATCGCCGGTTTGGCGGTGCTCTTGCGGCTCGGCGGCGCCGACCAACCGCCGCCGCTCGAGGCGCTGGAGACGACGCTGGCCGGCGTCAAGGCGGCCTCGGTGTTCGCGGCCGGCAAGGACGCCAGCGTTGACGGCGTCGCGGTGCAGAAAGGTGCGCCGACAGCGGCGATCGGGAAGCGGTTGATCACCGGTGCGAGCTATGCCGACGTGCTGGTCGCGGCGGCAGCGGAGCTGGGTGCCGGTGCGGGAGGACTCGTGACCTTGTACTACGGTGGCAGTCAGAAGGAGCGCGACGCGCAGCGCCATGCGGCGTTGCTCGGCGAGCGTTTCGGTGACGTCGAAGTCGAGTACTATTTCGGCGGCCAGCCCGCCGTCGAGTACTGGCTCTCGGTCGAAGCGTGACGGCCACGACGCTGCCGCTGATCGCGGTCGACGCGATGGGCGGCGACAACGCGCCCGCCGAGATCGTCGCCGGCGCGTTGCTGGCGCGACGCGACGGCTTGGCGCGCATCGCGCTGGTCGGCGATCGCGAACGGATCGTGCCGCTGCTCGGCGGCGAGACCGACGTCGAGGTCGTGCACGCGGCCGGCGAGATCGCGATGGACGCGCCGCCGGCGACCGCCGCGCGCGCCAGCGCGGGCACCTCGTTGGGCGAAGCCGTCGAGCTGGTACGCAGCGGCCACGCCTCGGCCGCCGTCTCGGCCGGCAACAGCGGTGCCTTCCTGGCGGTGGCGCTGATTCGGCTGCGCACGATCCCGGGGATCGCGCGGCCGGCGATCGGCGCCGTGCTGCCGGGCCGGCGCGGACCGGTCGTGCTGTGCGACGCCGGCGCGAACGTCGACTGCAAACCGGAGTGGCTGGCGCAGTTCGGTGTCATGGGCGCCGCTTACGCGCGCGCCGCGCTGGGCGTCGCCGAGCCCCGGGTGGGGATCGTCTCGGTCGGTGAAGAGCCGGGGAAAGGGAACGCGCAGACGATCGAAGCGGCCGCGCTGCTCGAGCGCGCGCCGGTGAACTTCGTCGGCAACGTCGAGGGCAAAGACGTGCTGATCAACATCGCCGACGTCGTCGTCGCCGACGGGTTCGTCGGCAACGTCATCCTCAAGACCGCCGAGGGCAGTGGGACGTATTTCCGCGAGGTGCTGCGCGAGTCGTACGAGTCGGCCTCGCTGCTGGGACGGCTGGGCGGTCTGCTCAGCCGCGGCGTGTTCGACGCGATGCGCAAACGCCTCGACTACTCGACCTACGGCGGGGCGCCGCTGCTGGGGCTGCGCGGCAACTGCGTGGTGGCGCACGGGCGTTCCGACCGGATCGCGATTCGCAACGCGATCCGTCAGGCGGCGGCGGTCTCGGCGGCCGACCTGGTCGGTTCGATCGGCGCGGTGTTGGCGGCATGAGCCCGCCGACCGTCGCGATCGTCACCGACTCGACGTCGGACTTGGACGCGGCCCGCGCGCGTGCGCTGGGGGTCGAGGTCGTCCCGCTGTTCGTCAACTTCGGCGACGTCCGCTACCGCGACCGCGTCGATCTCTCGCTCGACGAGTTCTACACCAAGCTCGCCGCCGAGAAGCAGCTGCCGACGACCGCGCAGCCGACGCCGGCGATGTTCGAAGCGGCGTTCCGGCCGCACGTCGAGGCGCACCGCCCGATCGTGTGCCTGACGATCATGGCCAGCTTGTCGGGGACGATCAACGCCGCGACCGCCGCCGCGCGGACGTTTCCCGATGCGGAGATCCACATCGTCGACAGCGGCACCGTCACCGGCGGCTTGGCGCTGGAGACCGAGCACGCGGCCGCGCTCGCGCGTACCGGCGCGTCGGCCGTCGACATCGTCGCCGCACTCGAGCACGACGTGCGCACGCTGCGCGGCTACGCGACCGTTCCCGACCTTTCGCACGCGGTCCGCACCGGACGCGTCTCGCGCGCGCAAGCCTTCGTCGGCTCGCTGGTCAAGATCGTGCCGGTGCTGCGCATCGACTCCGGCGCGATCGCCGAGCACGCGCGCGTGCGCACCTTCGCCCGCGCGCTCGACACGATGGTCGACGCGGTGCTGGCCGAGGCCAACCGGGCCGACGGCGCGCGGGTCTGCGTCGTCCATTCGCATGCGCCGGCCGAGGCGCAAAAGCTCGTCGACCGCCTGCGCGCCGGGGTGACGACCCAGCTCGAAGAGCTGGATCTGCTCGAAGCCGGTCCGGTGATCGGAACGCACGCCGGCCTGGGCGCCGTCGGGATCTTCATCCTGCCGCCCTGAACGGCGCGCAGCGCAGCCTCTCCGGCCTGGCACAGGTTCTGGACCTAGCCTACGGTTTGCTCACGATCCCACCACGTTTGCCGCACGAAACCGTGCCAGGAGCTGCGCCATCCCCACGCCCGCCGGGGTCTACGTCCACCTGCCGTTCTGCCCGTACGTCTGCCCGTATTGCGATTTCGCGAAGTGGGCCTGGGACGATACGCGCGCGGCGCGGTACTTGGAGGCGTTGCGGGCCGAGCTGCTGGCGGCGCCGCCGGTCGAGGGGGCGACGCTGTTCTTCGGGGGCGGAACGCCGACCGCATACCCGCCCGCCGCCATCGAGAGCCTGATCCTGGCCGTGCGGGCGCGCTTCGGCCTGCCCGCCGACGCCGAGGTCAGCGTCGAGGCCAACCCCGATCCGGCGCTGTTCGAGCGCTTGCCGGCGCTGCGCTCGGCCGGGGTCAACCGGCTCTCGATCGGCGTGCAGTCGTTCGTGCCCGCCGAGCTGCGCGTGCTGGGCCGGCGCCACACCGCGGCCGACGTCGCCGCGGCGGTGCGCGCCGCTCGCTTCGCCGGCTTTCGTAACGTCTCGCTCGACCTGATCTTCGGCGCCCCCGGCCAGACCGAGGAGAGCTGGGCGGCCTCGCTCGACGCGGCGATCGCGCTGGGCGTCGAGCACGTCTCGTGCTACGGCCTGACCGTGGAAGAGGGGACGCCGTACGCGACCTGGTTCGCGCGCGATCCGGCCTCGTTCGCCTCCGAGGAGCTGGAAGCGCGCCTTTACGCGCTGGCCATCGAGCGGCTGGACGCGGCCGGCTTCGAGCACTACGAGATCTCGAATTGGGCTAAGCCCGGCTTCCGCTGCCGGCACAATCTGGGGTACTGGCGCAACGCGCCGTACCTGGGGCTGGGCGTCGGCGCCGCGTCGTACTTGGACGGGGTGCGCGGCACGCACACTCGCGATCTGGAAGCGTATTGCGGCGCGGCGCTGGCGGGCGAGCCGATCCCGAGCGAAAGCGAGCGGCTGGCCCCCGACGCGCGGGCCGGCGAAGCAATCATGTTGGCTCTTCGGACTGCCGAAGGAGTCGAGCTGGGACCGTTCCGCGAACGGTATGGGGTCGATGTGTTGGAGCGCTATCGTGGAGTCGTCGACGACCTGGTCGCCGCGGGCGTCTTGGACGCCGGGCCGGAACGGGTCCGTTTGACCCCGCGCGGTCGCTTCGTGGCGAACGACGTCTGTGGCGCGTTCCTCGCCGGCTGAGCCGGGCCGCGGTCCGATGACCGCCGTCCTGCGCCTGCTCTTCGCCGTCATCTTCGGGGTGACGGGCTTCTTGCTCGGCCAAGAGGCGTATCTGCACACGATCTCGCTGCACGTCGCCAGCCAGTTCTGGCAGATCGTGCTGCTGGTGACGGCGCCGGTCGTCGGCGCGGTGCTCGGCGTGCTGCTGGTGCCGGCGGCGCAACGCTTCTTCGAGACCGAGCTGGTCGTCGTCGAGCGCGCGATCGATCGCCTCGCACCGGGCGAGCTGGTCGGCGGCGCGATCGGCCTGGTCACCGGCCTGGTCGTCGCCTTTCTGGTCAAGAGCGTGCTGTTCGAGTTCGTCGCCTTCGCCGGACCGACCGGCGGCGCGATCGCGATCGCGCTGTACCTGGTGCTGAGCTTGTTCGCCGCGTTCTTGGGCGCGCGCGTGGGCGCCAAGCAGCGCGTCTCGCTGGGCCGGCTGGCACCCTCCGGCAACGCCGCCGCCGGCGGCGAGCCGAAGATCCTCGACACGTCGGTCATCATCGACGGGCGCGTGCTCGACATCGTGCGCAGCGGTTTCCTCGAAGGCGCGCTGCTGCTGCCGCGCTTCGTGCTGCGCGAGCTGCAGCTGATCGCCGACAGCAGCGATCCGCTGCGCCGCGTGCGCGGTCGCCGCGGGCTCGAGCTGCTGGCGCGGCTGCAGGAGACGACGCCGATCGAGATCGTCGAACGCGATCCCGACGACGTGCCCGAAGTCGACGCGAAGCTGGTGCGCTTGGCGCAAGAGCGCGGCGCCAAGCTGGTCACCAACGACTACAACTTGAATCGGGTGGCGCTGGTCGAGGGCGTCTCGGTGCTCAACATCAACGAGCTGGCCAACGCGCTCAAGCCGGTGCTGCTGCCGGGCGACGAGCTGCGCGTCGCGGTCATCCGCGAGGGCCGCGAGACCCACCAAGGCGTCGGCTACCTGGACGACGGCACGATGATCGTCGTCGAGAACGGCCGCCGCCTGATCGGCGAGACGGTCGCCGTCTCCGTCACCAGCGCCCTGCAAACCAACGCCGGCCGCATGATCTTCGCGAGGCCGAAGCAAAAAGCGTGACCCCATGATCTGGGGGGCAGTTATCGTGGCCGCGGGGCGCGGCACCCGCTTCGGCAGGCCCAAGCAGCTGATCGACGTGGCCGGGAAGCCGATGATCGCGTGGTCGGTGGAAACCTTCGCGTCGATGCCGGAGATCGCCGAGCTGGTGATCGTCACCGAGCCGGAGTTCGTCGAGCGGATCGAAGCGGTCGCGCACCCGCTGGTGCGGCACGCGATCGTGCAGGTGGTGCGCGGCGGCGCCGAGCGGCAGGACAGCGTGCGTCACGGGATCGCCGCGCTCACCAACGAGGTCGCCGGCATCCTGGTGCACGACGGCGCACGCCCGCTGGTCCACGCCGCCGACGTCCGGGCCGGGATGCGGCCGGTGCGGCCCGGGACCGCCTCGCTGCTGGCCACGCCGGTCGTCGACACCGTCAAGGTCGTCGACGCGGACGGCAAGGTCAGCCGCACGCTCGATCGCGCGACGCTGTGGGCCGCGCAGACGCCGCAGTTCGCGACCGCGCGCGACCTGCGCCGCGCGCACGCCGACGCGGTGCGCAACAACCTGCCGGCGGCGACCGACGACGCCGCGCTCTGCGAACGCGCCGGCTTGGACGTCGTGGTGGTCGCGGGATCGGCCGACAACTTCAAGGTCACGCTGCCGGGCGATCACGCGCGCGCCGAGGCGCTGCTGCGCGATCGGCTGCCCAACGGCGGCGCCGACGAGGAGATCCTGGTGGTCGAATGCTACGTCGCGCCGCGTGCGGTCGACGACGTGCTCGGCGAGCTGGAAGGCCGCGCGGCGCGGCTCGACGAGATCGACCGCGAGCTGCCCGGCGCGGTCGTCATCCGCGCGTACGCGCCGAGCGCGTCGCTGCGCGGGTTCGGCGCGCGGCTGCACGCGCTGGCCGGCGAGGACGCGCTCTACACGACGCACCTCTCGCATCTCGCCGCGCGCGGCACGACGCCGCCGAACGGGTACTGATGCATCCCGCCCACGCGCGCGTCGGTCACGGCTTCGACGCGCACCGTTTGGTCGAAGGCCGCCCGTTCATTCTGGGCGGCGTGCGCATCCCGTTCGAGAAAGGGCCGCTGGGCCACAGCGACGCCGACGTGCTCGCGCACGCGATCAGCGACGCGCTGCTCGGTGCCTGCGCGCTGGGCGACTTGGGCGCCCACTTCCCGGATACCGATCCGCAGTGGGAGGGCGCCGACTCACTGCGGCTGTTGGCGGCGTGTCACGAGCTGGCCGTGCGTCACGGCTGGACCATCGCCAACGTCGACGCGACCGTCGTGGTGCAGCTGCCGAAGCTGGCGCCGCACGTGCCGGCCATTCGCGACGCACTCGCGGACGCGCTGGGCCTGGAAGTCGAGCGCGTCAGCGTGAAGGCGAAGACCAGCGAGGGGATGGGCTATACGGGAGACGGGACCGGGATCGCCGCTTATGCGGTCGTCCTGGTCGAGACCTTGGCGCGATGACCGCGCGATCAGAGGGCTTTCACGTGCCGCTCCTCATGGTTCCCGGTTGGACGCCGCACCCGCTCGAGACGTCGCCGGCGTAGCGCGAGCTCGTCGGCCGGCGGTCGCGAGGCGACGGCGCCGGTCAGGGCTTCGAGCTCGGCCAGGAAACGAAGCGCGCCTGCGATGCGCTGCGGATCCGACGACGGGTTCATGGCCAAAGGCTACCGGAAGCCGGCCGCTGCCTCTATCCGGGGCGGTACGGAGCTTCGCGGCGGACCGTACGCAGTTTGGTCCCCGTAGCGGGGTTACGACCCGGCGCTCGGGACCAGCAGGCTGCTCAGCTCGCGCCGGTTGCTCACCCCGAGCTTGCGGTAGACCGAGGCCACGTGGGTCTCGACGGTGCGCTCGGAGATCACCAGCTGATCGGCGATCTCACGGGCGGTCCGGCCCGCCGCCAGCAGCGAGGCGATCTCGCGTTCGCGCGCGGTCAGGGTCGCGTCGCCGCGCTGGCGCGTGCCGACCGCACCACTGAGCCGCTTGATCTCGGCGTGCGCGCCGATGCGGCGGAAGGCGGCGAGCGCCTCGGCGGTGCGGCCGGCGGCTTCGAGCGCGTAGGCCTCGTCGATCACCCACCCGACCGACCGAAAGGCCGCGGCGGCCAGCTCGGCCAGCCGCACGGCGTCCTCGCGTCGCCGCGCGCGCAGCGCCATGCGCGACTCGGCCAGCGCGAGCGCGCCGCGCGCGGCGATCGCCTCGGGCGGCTCGGCGGCGGCGGCGATCAGTTGATAGGCGCGCTCGCGGACGAGCCGCTCGCCGTAGCGGGTCGCCATGTCGATGATCCAGTACGGCGGCTCGACCCGGTCGAGGACGGCCACCACGCGGCCGATCACGTGGCTCGCTTCGGCGACGTCACCGTCGAGCGCCAGCGCGTAGGCGAGCGCTGCCGCCGCCGGCGCGGCGGATTCCAGATCGTCGTCGCGCATGGCGACGTCGAGGTCCTCGCGCACGCTCGTGCGCAGCACCCGTTCCGGTTCGCCGCTCAGGACGGCGCAGCGGTAGCCGAGCGCGCGGCCCCAGCGCCGCGAGCGCGCGACGCCGTTTTCGATCCGGCTCGCCCGCGCCCACCACTGGCGCGCTTCGTCCAGGTCGCCGGCCAGCAGCGCGGTCAAGCTCAAGTTCTGCCCGAGGATGACGATGTTGCTGCGGTCGTTGTCGGTCTCGGCCGCGACCGCGCCGTCGCGAAAGATCGCGCGGGCCGTGTCGAGGTGGCCGTAGGCGAGCTCGAACAGCCCGTAGTTGCCCAGCGTGCGTCCGTGCAAGTCGGTGTCGCCGATGGCGCGCGCCTGTTCGAGCGCCTGCAGGAAGTAGCGCCGCGCCTGCGCGGGTTGCCGCAGCGAGGAGTGCGTGTACGCCAGCGTCCCGAGGTAGCGGCCCTGCACGTGCCGGTCGGGATTGGCGCCCAGCTCGGCCGCGCGTTCGAGACGCTCGAGCGCCTCGTCGACGCGCCCGGTCCCGACCAGCAGCCCGGCGACCATGACGTCGGCTTCGAAGCGCAGGTCGACGTCGCCGTCTTCCGCGCTCGCGACCTGCAGCGCGCCGGTGAGCCCGTCGTGGTAGTGGCCGAGCTCGACCAAGATGCGCGCCTGCCGCAAGCGCAAGCGCCACGTCCGCCGCAGCTCGCCGGCGCGCTCGTACTCGTCGGCCGCGGACGCGTACCATTCGGCGGAGCGTTCCGTCTCGCCGAGCGCGTAGAGCGCCGCCGCGGTCCGTTCGGCCAGCGACGCGCGCAGCGCGGGATCGTCGGCGACCTTGAACGCGCGCTCGAAGTGGACGATCGCGTCGGCGTACGAGTGAACGGACGCCGCCGCGGCGCCGGCGCGCTCGTTCCACAGCGCGGCCGACGGATTGCCCGCGCGCCAGAAGTGCTCGGCCGCGGCGGCGATGTCGACTGGTTCGAAACGCACCAGCTTCTCGGCGACCTGCCCGTGCAGGATGCGCGCTTCGGCGCGCAGCAGCTCGGCGTAGACGGCCTCGCGCGTGAGCGCGTGACGGAAGGCGAAGCGGTCGCCCTCCTCGTCGTCCTCTTCGATGACGAGCTGCAGGTCGCGCGCGCGGCGCAGCGCGCCGAAGACGGTGGCGGGCGGCATCTCGAGCAGCGCGATCAAGAAGCGCGCGCCGAAACGGCGCCCGATGACGGCCGCGTACAAGAGCACGTTACGGTCGTCGTCGGAGAGTCCCGCGAAGCGCTCGCGCACGCTGGCGAGGATGTTGGCCGGCACGGTCGGCTCGGCCGAGCTGTTGCGCGCGAGCCGCTCGAGCACGCCGCGCAGCAGCTCTTCGGCGAAGAACGGGCGCCCTTCGGAGAGCTCGACCAGACGCGCGATCGTCTCGGCCGGCACGCGCGCGCGCTCGTCGCCCAGCGCGCTGTCGATGATCCCTTCGATGACGGCGTCGGGCAACGGCTCGAGCACGACGACGTCGCCGGCTTCCCGTTCCAGGGCGGCCAGTGCCGCGATCCGCGCCGCGTCGACGTCGAGGACGTCGTTGCGGTAGACCGCGGCGAACAGCACGGGCACGCTCGCCAGACGCGTGACCAGGAAGCGCAGCAGCTCGATCGTCCCGCTGTCCGCCCAGTGCAGGTCGTCGACGACGACGACGATCGGCCCGTCGGCGCGCGCCGCCGCCGCGACCGCCTCGGCGACCGCTTCGAAGTGCTTCGCTTTGCTGACCGCGCTGAACGCTTCGGCGTCGATGGTGACGCCGAGCGGGCGCAGCGCGTCGGCGAGCGCGAGATACGGTGCGTTCGCGAATTCGCTGGCGCGACCGATACCGATACGCGCGCCGGCGCGTTCGGCGGCGGTCGCGAGCTCGTCGACCAGTCGCGTCTTGCCGATTCCGGCATGTCCGCGAACGACGACGCCGGCGCTGCGGAAAGAACGCGACCGCAGCGCACGGTCGAGGAGGTGCTCGAGTTCCGCGGAACGACCGAGAAACTCCCGGCTGAGGGTGCCGCTCGTGATCACCGTGTCCGAAGCGTTCGCCAGGACGGCCGGGAAAGCATGGTATCGCCCCTCATGTAACGAAGCGAGGGACTGCTATGAAAGCTGATCCGTTCAACTACTTCTACGCGAGCGGCGGGAGCTTCCCGGGCGACGACAAGGGTCTCGAAGACGAGCCCGGCGGCGACGACGAGGACGAAGACGAAGAGGACGACGAGGACTGAACTCCGCGTGCTGATCGCCACCGTCGAAGGAACCGCCCGCGGCGGAGGCTGATCAGGGCCCGGATGGATCCGTCCGCGCTCGACCTCGATCGTCCACTGCCCGTGGACCGCACCACCGCTCACGGCCTGCTCGCTGACACGATGCAGGCCGCTGGCGTGTTGGAGCGCCCCGCGCCGGACGCCGCGCACCGCTGGATCGACACCTTCCTGGACGCGTTCGCGGACCGGGGAGGCTCGCTGCGCGACGCGCTCCACGCGGTGGCCGCGTTGCGCGCCGAGGCCGTCACGTTGCCGGCGCTCGAGCTGGAACGGCTGCGCAACCGGCAGGTGCTGTTCTTCTTGGACGCCGTCTCGCAGTACGTCGACGACCAGGCCGAGCTGCGCGGCCTGCAGCTCGAGCACGACGTCCCGGTCATCGCCGAGGAGTTCGGGATCGCGCCCGCCGACGCGTTCGCCGCGCTGCGCATGGCGCTGACGGGCGAGACGGACGGGCCGCCGCTCGAGCTACTCTTCCCGCTGCTCGGCCACGAACGGATCATGATCCGCATCGGCGCGGTCAGCTCGCACGTGCTGCACGGGCGCGGCCTCGAGCCGATCACGTTCGGTCCGGGGGGCAAGCCGTTCGAGACGATCCAGAGCACGCGCCCGCCGGCAACCGGCGAGCCGAGCAACGGGTCCTAGCCCCCGTGCCGTTGCGGCTCTACAACACGCGCACGCGTTCGGTCGAACCGTTCCGAACGCTGGCGCCCGACCATGCCCGCATCTACGTCTGCGGCCTGACGCCCTCGGCCGAGGCGCACCTGGGGCATGCGCGCTCGTTCCTGTTCTTCGACGTGCTGCGGCGGTATCTCGCGCACCCGCGCAACGGTTACCGGGTAACCTACGTCCAGAACGTCACCGACGTCGACGACCGTTCGATCGCGGCCGCGCAGCGCGAAGGCGTCACCTTCGGTGAGGTCGTGGCGCGCTACTTCGGCTCGTTCAAGGCCTCGATGCGCGCGCTGGGCGTGCGCGAGCCCGACGAGGAGCCGCGCGCGACGGCGTACGTCCCCGAGATCATCGCCATGATCGAGGAGCTGATCGCGCACGGCAACGCCTACGTGGTCGAGGACGGCATCTACTATGCGGTCGCGTCCTTTCCGCGCTATGGTGCGCTGAGCGGAAAGAACACCGACGAGCTGCTGGTCGGCGCGCGCATCGCCGAGAACGAGCACAAGCGGGATCCGCTCGACTTCGCGCTGTGGAAGTTCGCCAAGCCCGGCGAGCCGCAGTGGGACTCGCCGTGGGGCGGCGGCCGGCCGGGCTGGCACATCGAGTGCAGCGCGATGTCGCGCGCGCTGCTGGGCGTACCGTTCGACCTGCACGGCGGCGGCTACGACTTGATCTTCCCGCACCACGAGAACGAGGTCGCGCAGAGCGAGGCGCTGATGCCGGCGCCGCCGATGGCCGACTTCTGGGTGCACGGCGGCCTGCTGAATTTCGACGGCCGCAAGATGTCCAAGTCGCTGGGCAACTTCGAACCGCTCTCGGCGCTCGTGCAGCGCCACGACCCGCTCGCGATTCGCCTGTTGTTCCTGCAGACCGGGTACCGCAAGCCGATGAACTTCACCGAGGACTCGATCGCGGGCGCGACCGTGGCACTCGAGAAGGTGATCGCGGCGCGCGCCGCGCTGCCCGAGCACGCCGACGACGCCGGCGCACGCGAGCGCTTCTTCGCCGCGCTCGACGACGACATGAACACCGCCGGCGCGGTCGGCGTGCTGTTCGCCGAGGTCGTCACCGCCGGGCGCGGCGGGCGCGCGTTCCTGGACGAGGCGCTCGAGGTGCTCGGTCTGGGTGCGCTGCGCGAGCGCACCGTGCGCGCCCTCGTCGCGGCGCCGCTGCCGACCGATCTCGCCACGCGGCTGACCGCACGGCTCGGCGATGCCATCTCGCTCAACGGCGAGTCGCCCGAGGAAGCGGTGGCCGCGGTGATCGCGGCGCGCGCGGCGGCGCGCAAGAACAAGGATTTCGCGCTCGGCGACCGCCTGCGCGACGCGCTGGCGGCCGAAGGGATCGTGCTCAAGGACGGCAAGGACGGGACGACGTGGACCCGCGCCGTCGGCTGAGCGGCGGCCGGCCGCAGCACCAGCAGCAGCGGCGCGCGCCGCGCGTCGATCTCGACGACGTCGTCTACGGCGTGCACGCGGTCGACGAAGCGCTGGCCGCCGGCGAATCGCTGCGCACGATCCACGTCGGCGACGACCGCAAGCGCGATCCCGCGCTGCGCAACCTGCTCGAGCGCGCGCGCACGAGCAACGTGCCGGTGCGCTACGAGAGCCGCGCGTTCTTCGCCAGCTTTCCGTACAAGGCGCATCAGGGCGTGGTCGCGTTCGGCGAGCCGTTCGCGTACTCGTCGCTCGAAGAGATCTTGGCCGCGCCGCGCGCCGGGCCGCTGCTGTTGGTCGTGCTCGACCACGTCACCGACCCGCACAACGTCGGCGCGATCGTGCGCTCGACCGAGTGCGCGGGCGGCAGCGGCGTGGTGCTCCCCGAGCGGCGCAGCGCGGGCGTGAACCCGACCGTCCGCAAGGCGGCGGCCGGCGCCGCGGCCTACGTGCCGGTGGCCCGGGTCGCCAACGTCGCCCAAGCGGTCCGAATGCTGAAGAAGGCCGGCGTCTGGGTCTACGGGGCGGCCGGCGAGGCCGGCGCTCGGCCGTACACCGACGTCGACCTGACGGCCGACGTGGCGCTCGTCATCGGGGCCGAGGGCGAAGGGATCGCTCCCCTGGTCAAACGGGAGTGCGACGGCTTGATCGCGATCCCGCTCTTGGGCCAAATTGGCTCATTGAACGCCTCGGTTGCCGCCGGCGTTTTGCTCTACGAGGCGGTTCGACAGCGGGGCAGAGCAGGCGAAAGACCGGTATAAACATCCTTCTAGCGCCTTGACCCACTAGCAGGACCCTCCTATACTAGAACGGTCGTGCTCGGCCCGGACGGGCCCCGGCCCGCGTTTTCGGGCACGATGTTCCCCCGGCAAGGTAGGTTTCATGGCGCTCACTCAGCCCGCCGCCGAGGCCCTCGACTATCACGAGCGGCCGGACGAAGACCTCGTCTCAGCGGCGAAATCCGGCGACAATCTCGCCATGGAGTTCTTGCTCAACAAGTACAAGAACTTCGTCCGGATCAAGGCCAAGAGCTATTTCCTCATCGGCGCGGACCGAGAGGACATCATTCAGGAAGGGATGATCGGCCTGTACAAGGCCGTCCGCGATTTCAAGGCTGACAAGCTCTCGAGCTTCCGTGCCTTCGCGGAACTCTGCATCACCCGTCAGATCATCACCGCGATCAAGACGGCGACCCGGCAGAAGCACATCCCGCTCAATCAGTACATCTCGCTGAACAAGCCGATCTACGACGAGGACAGCGAGCGCACGCTGCTCGACGTGATGCCCTCGCAGAAGACGTCCGATCCCGAAGAGCTCGTGATCAATCAGGAAGTCTCCGAGGACATCAAGGCGCGGATCCAAGAGAATCTCTCGGACCTCGAGTCGCAGGTGCTGCTCTCATACCTGGAAGGCAAGTCCTACCAGGAGATGGCGCGCGACCTCAATCGCCACGTCAAGTCGATCGACAACGCGCTGCAGCGCGTCAAGCGGAAGATCGAGAAGAACCTGGCCGAGATCGAGCTGCCTTGAAAGGACGTAGTGGCGCGTAGCTGATTCCGTCAGCCGACGCCATCGAGGAGTTCGACGGATTCCGGAGAGGCCTCGCGTTACGGCGAGGCCTTTTCGGCTTTCTGCGGCGCCAGCGTCGCGACGATCGTCTGGTAGATCTCCTCGCGGTCGGTGAGCGGATCGAACACCAGGCACTGCTGTTCGCCGCCGCGTCCGACCGGGTCGAGCAGCATCGTCACGCGGCCGACCGCGCACACGTCCAGACAGGTGGTGCCGGTCGCGCGCACCGGGCCCCAGTGCCCGTCGGCCTTCAGCCGGTCTTTCAGCCATTCACGCAAACGCAAACGCTCGTCGCCGGCGTGCTCGGGAAAGTCTTCCGGGAAACGCACGTTCAGACACTTCTCGCAGACCAGCGCCAGGCCGCCGTGACGCTGCCAGGCCGGTTTGACTTCGATGGGATCGCTCACGCCGTGCTCTTCGCGCCGCGCGCGCGCAATCCGTCGATGACGACCTCAGCGTAACGGCACCAAGCGTCGTCACGCTCGGTCAGGTGTGCGTTGAAGACGAAGCACAGCACGTCGTCGACGCCGACGTCGCCGCGCAGCGCGCCCTCGTCGACCGCCGCACGCATCAGCGCGTCGAGCGCGTCGTGCAGCTCGCGCCGGCGCTCGCCGAGCTCGGGCCGCGTCTTGGCGACCTCGCAGGTCGAGATCTCCGAGAGCGACCGGTTCTCGGACTGCGAGCGCAGCATCTCGCGCAGCAGCGCGGTCAGCCGGTCCCAGGCGCTCCCGCCGTCCGCTTGGCGGGCGCGAGCGGCGAAGCAGCCCAGCTGCTCGGCCAGGATCGCCCCGACCAGGTCGAGCTTGGTCGGGAAGTGCCGGTACAGGGTTCCGATGCCGACCCCGGCGGCGGACGCGACCTCGTCCATCTGCGTGGCGCGGCCGCCGCGGGCGAAGCAAGCGCAGGCGGCCGCCAGCAGGGCATGGCGGTTGCGAGCGGCGTCGGCGCGGAGCGGTCGGGTCTGCATGTGTCCTTTAAGCGGAACCTTCGGTCCGGATGGGTGGTTTCAAGCGGAGGAACGGCTCCGCTTCGGGGCCGGCCGAAAGCTGACCAACCGACTTTGGAGAGCACCGTGACCACAACCCTGCCCGAGCTCGACGAGCTCATCGCCCGCAAGGGCGCCCGCACCGTCGACGAGCACGCGCTGCGCAGCCTGTTCCTCGACGCCCGCACCGCCAACGGCTTCCTCGACGTGCCCGTCCCGCGGGCGCTGCTCGAGCGCGCCGTCGAGTTGGCCAAGCACGGTCCGACCGGTGCCAACGCCCAGCCGATGCGGCTGGTGTTCGTCGAGAGCCCCGAGGCCAAGCAGCGGCTGCTCCCGGCGCTTGCGCCCGGCAACGTCGAGAAGACGAAGAGCGCGCCGGTGACCGCGATCGTCGCGGCCGACCACCGCTTCTACGAGCACCTGCCGCGGCTCTTCCCGCACGCGCCGCAGATGAAGGCCATGTACGAAGGCGACGACAAGGCCGCGCTGGTGGAGCAGCAGGCGACGCTGAACGCGACGCTGCAGGGCGCGTACTTCATGCTGGCCGCGCGCTCGCTGGGGCTCGACGTCGGACCGATGGGCGGCTTCGATCGCGCGCAGGTCGACGCGACGTTCTTCCCCGACGGCCGCAGCAAGTCGCTGTGGCTGGTCAACCTCGGGTACGCCGACGACGGCAAGACCTTCGCGCGCAGTCCGCGCCTGGAGTTCGACGAGATCGCGACGATCGTCTGAGGGCGAGCGCTGAGCCGACGGTGGGATTCGAACCCACGGTGGACTTGCGTCACTGGTTTACAAAACCAGTCCCATCGACCGCTAGGGAACGTCGGCGCGCTGCGTAGCTTCCGCGCCCCGGCGGTACGGAACCTGGCCGCGGAGGGTAGGAGTGAGACCCGCCGGGAGCGTATCTGAGCGGGTCCCCACCGTGGGTCGGTGGTCGAGTGGTTAATGGCACCGGACTGTAAATTCGGCTCGCGAAAGCGATACGCTGGTTCAAATCCAGCCCGGCCCACATGACCGGCGGCGCGCGTCCCCGCGGACGTGCGCCGCCGCTTCGTCATCGCGCTCGAGCGCGGGCGTTGCATAATGGTAATGCCCTTGCCTTCCAAGCAAGAGTCGCGGGTTCGATTCCCGCCGCCCGCTCCACGTCACAAGAGTCCCGTCACCGGCGGGACTCTTGATGTTTTTCGGAGGTTTTCGGGAACCAAGGAAGCGTGGCAATCGTACGATTTCTTCGTGTCCTCTCCGTAGCCGGCATCGCGCTGGCCTGCGGACTCGCTTGCGGCCTCCCGGCCGCGGCGCAGGTGTACGCCAACCTGAACGTCTCGTTTCAGGTCGGAACGCCGCCCCCGGCACTGGTGTGGGACGTCCCGCCGCCGTGCCCCCAACAGAACTGGGTCTGGTCTCCCGGCTACTGGGCATGGGGCCCGGCCGGCTATTACTGGGTGCCCGGCACCTGGGTGCCGGCGCCGCAGCCGAACTACTATTGGACGCCGGGCTACTGGAGCTGGCAGAACAACGCCTACGTCTGGAATCCGGGCTATTGGGGTCCGACTGTCGGCTTCTACGGCGGCGTCAACTACGGCGGCGGCTACTACGGTAACGGGTGGGTCGGCGGCCGCTGGTCCAACGGCGTGCTGCTCTACAACACGGCGGCCGTGCACGTCGGGAGCGGCATTCGCCACGTCTACGTCAACCGCGCGGGCATCGTCGGGCAGCCGCGCGGGCCGATCGTCAGCTACAACGGCGGCGCCGGCGGCGTTCACGCGCGGCCCTCGGCGGCGCAGTTGGCCGCGTACCGCGAGCGGCGGTCCGGGTTGACCCCGCAGCAACAGCAGCACGTGCAGGTCGCACAGCAAGATCGGCGTTTGCTGGCGCGCGTCAACGGCGGCCGACCGCCGGTGGTGAGTGCCGCGCGGCCGTTCACGCCGGCGGCCAGGCCCGCCGGATTCGCGCCGGTCACCGCACAGGACCGCGCCGCGGTCCGCAACACCGCCGTTCGACCGGCCCCCGCGCGAGCGGCGGCGGCACCCGCGCGGCCCGCCCACATGGGCGCACCGGCGCACGCGGCGGCACCGGCGCACGCGGCGGCACCGGCGCATGCCGCCCGACCGCAGCGTCCGGCGGCACACCCGGCACCGGCACACGCCGCGGCTCCGGCGCACCCGGCGATGCACGCGCAGCCGCAGCGACCGGTAGCGCATCCGGCCCCGGCGGCGCACCATCCGGCGATGCAGCAGCATCCGGCGATGCAAGCACGACCCGCGATGCAGCAGCATCCGGCGATGCAAGCGCGACCGGCGATGCAGCAGCATCCGGCGGCGGCACCGCATGCGCCGGCCGCGCATCCGGCGCCGGCTCATCCGCAACAGCAGCAGCCGCAGCACCCGCCGCACGGCTAGCGCTGGACGCGCGCTTGCTGTGGCTCAGCCGAGCTGCAACAAGCGCGCCGCGTTCTCCTTGAGCACCAGCGGGCGGACCTCGTCGCGGAACGGCAGCGCGGCGAAGTCGCGCAGCCAGCGGTCCGGCGTGAGCAGCGGATAGTCCGAGCCGAACAGCACCTTCTCGCGCAAGCGCGTCTGCGCGTACTGCACCAGCGTGGGCGAGAAGTACTTCGGCGACCAGCCGGAGAGGTCGATGTAGACGTTCGGCTTGTGCATGCAGACCGAGATCGCTTCGTCCTGCCACGGAAACGACGGGTGGGCCATGATGATCGGCAGGTCGGGAAAGTCGACCGCGACGTCGTCGAGCGGCAGCGGGTTGCCGTACTTGAGGCGCACGCCCGCCCCGCCGCGCACGCCGGTGCCGATTCCGCTGTGCCCGGTGTGCACGAGCACCGGCAGGCGCGCGGCTTCGAGCCGCTCGTAGAACGGATACACGGCGGGATCGTTGGCGAAGAAGCCTTGCAGCGGCGGGTGCAGCTTGAAGCCGCGCGCGCCCGCGTCGATCAGCCGGTCGACCTCGGTCAGGGCGGCGGGACCGCGCATGGGGTCGACGCTGGCGAACGGGACCAGGATGTCCGAATTGCGTGCCGCTGCCGCCAGCACGGCGTCGTTCGGTACCATTGCGCGGCCCGAGAGCCGCTCGTCCATCGCGAACACGACCGCGGCGATCTTACGGGTGCGGTAATACTCGGCCAGCGCGTCGAGATCGGTCGGCGTCTCCTCCGCGTGGCCGAAATAGCGGGACGCCGCGCGCGCGACCTCGTTCGGCTCTTCGTGCACGTGCGCGTGGACGTGCACGTCGATCGCGACCAGCGCGTCGAGGTCGATGCCGGGGTGCTGCATGGCGCGCTCTTCGGATTCGGGGGCGCGGCGCCTCCGCGCTATTGCTGCGCGGTGCGGAAGGAGTTACCGCCGGCGCGCTTGGCCTCGTAGGCGGCCTCGTCGGCGAGCGCGACGACGTCGGCGTGCGGGTCGAGGCGCGCGACGCCGATGCTGCAGCCGACCATCTTCGCGTAGCGCGAGCCCGCCAGTGCCTCGATCATGCGCACCGCGACCCGTTCGGCGACCGACGTCGTACATTGCAGGATCGCTAGGAACTCATCGCCGCCCCAGCGGCCGAGTACGTCCGCTTCGGCCACGCAGCTCTGCAGCGCGCGGGCGACGTCGTGCAGCACACGGTCGCCCACGTCGTGGCCGAAGTCGTCGTTGACCTGCTTGAAGTGGTCGAGGTCGATGAACAGCAGCGACTGGCCGGAGACGTAGGTCGACCATTCGGCCGCGTCCCCGAGCCGCCGTTCCATATAGCGGCGGTTGAACAGTCCGGTCAGCGTGTCGTGACTCGCCTCGTGCTCGAGGCGCCGCCGCACGGTTGCGCTCTCGGTGATGTCGCGGAAGGTCGCGACCACGGTCGTCACCTTCTTGGTGACCTCGTCGACGACCGGGATCGAGGTGTACTCCAGATGGATCGGCGTCCCGTTGGCGCGCCGCATGCGGAACTCGGACTGCACCGGCTCGCCGCGCAAGAGCAGCTGGCGCGCCTCGTTGAGCTTGTCGAGCTCGGCCGGATCGTAGACGAGATCCACGATGGTGTACTGCAGCTCGGACCGGTCGTAGCCGGTCAGCTTCACGAACGCATCGTTGACGAACTCGTACGAGAAGGACCGCTCGTGGACGGCCGCGATCACGATCGGCTCGGACGCGCGTTCGAGGGCGGCGATCAGGCGCTGGTTCTGCACCTGCAGCGCGCGCGCCGCGCTGATGTCGCGCGAGATGAACATCCAGCGGCAACGCGGCGCATCGAGCGGCGGCAACGGTCGAAAGTTGACCTCGATCCAGACGCTGCTGCCGTCGGGACGCGGCAGGCGCCGCGTGTGGCTGAACGGCTCGCCGCGCTCGAGCTGCGCCATCGCCGCAAGGTACCCTTCGCGCCTGGCGTTGTGACGGAAGAAGTCCCACGGGTGCAGTCCGACGACCTCGTCGTGCGCGCACTGGTAGAGACGCTCGAAGGCGTCGTTGACGAACAGGAAACGGCGCGCTTCGAGGTCGTCGGCGGGCGGACTGTCGAGCAGCGCGATGGCGTCGGGCGCATAGCGAAGCATCGCGACGAGATCGTCGAGCTGAAGCGAACTGGCGACGCTGGGCATCTGCGATGCGTGCGATTCCGTGGCGGCCTCGAGGCTGGCGCGGATGCGCCCACCCGCACAGCGAGACGCCAAGCTCGCGCGCGTTGTTCACGCTGCCGGACCGCCGGTCCTCGGTTGTGGTGCTCGGCAATACAAACTGTTCGGCCCCCCGATTTGTTCAGGTTCGGTCCGGTAGCAGGAATCGGCTACAGGCGGCCAAGAGAGTGCTAGCCTACCGGACGAGGGGCGGGCATGGGTGACGCAACCAACGGTATCGATCGCCCGGCGCCGGCGCGGCCGATCGGGCCCGACGTACTACAGCTCGTCGTCGACGCGGCGCCGACGGCATCGGTCGTGGTCGACGTCCACGGCACGCTGCTGGCGGCCAACGCGCACGCAGCCACGCTGTTCGGCTACGGGCTCGCCGAGCTGCGCGCGATCCCGGTCGATGCGCTCCTGCCGGCGCGCTTTCGCGAGCGCCATCCCTCGCTGCGCGCCTCGTTCTACCATTCGCCGTCGGCGCGTCCGATGGGCGCCGGCCGTGACCTGTACGGGCTGCGCCGCGACGGGACCGAAGTTCCGATCGAGATCGGCCTCACCCCGATCGAGGTCGCCGAGGGCACCTTCGTCCTGGCGGCGATCGTCGATCTGACCGAGCGTCAGCGCGCGCAGGAGCATCAGCGGCTGATCATCGAGGCCGCCAACGCGATGGTGATGGTCGACAGCGCCGGTGCCATCGCGCTGGTCAACAGCGAAGCCGAGGCGCTGTTCGGGTACGCGCGCGACGAGCTGCTGGGCCGCTCGATCGAAACGTTGGTCCCGGAACGCTTCCGCGGCGGTCACCCCGGCGTGCGAGCGGCGTTCGCCGGAGACGCGACGCGGCGGCCGATGGGCGCGGAACGCGATCTGTTCGGCTTGCGCAAAGACGGCAGCGAGGTCCCGATCGAGATCGGGCTCAACCCGTTGACAACGCCCGAGGGGCAGTTCGTCATTGCCTCGATCATCGACATCACCGAGCGCCGGCGAGCCGAGCGGCTGCGCATCCTCAACGCCGGCATGCAGCAGCACAACGAGCAGCTGGCGGCACTCAATCAGGAGTTGGAGAGCTTCAGTTACTCGGTCTCGCACGATCTGCGGGCCCCGATCCGCGCGATCTCCGGCTTCGCCGGCGCCCTGGAGGAGGATTGCGGCGCGCTGCTCGACGACGAGGGTCGCCGCCTCCTGGCGGTGATTCGCGGTGAAGCCGCGCGCATGGGGCGGCTCATCGACGACCTGCTCGAGTTCTCGCGCCTCGGACGCGAGCCGCTCCGGGTCGACGTCGTCGACATGACCGCGCTCGCGCGCGACGTCGCCGAGCGCCTCAAAGACGACTATCGCGCCACGGTCTCCATCGAGGAGCTCCCCCCGGCCTGGGGCGACGTCCGTTTGCTGCGCCAAGTGTGGGAGAACCTGATCGCCAACGCGTTCAAGTACTCGGCGACGCGCGCCGCGCCGTGCGTCCGCATCGCCGGCGTGCTGTCGGACGGCGAGAGCATCTATTGCGTGGAGGACAACGGCGTCGGCTTCGACATGACGTATGCCGACAAGCTGTTCGGCGTCTTTCAGCGGCTGCACCACGACGACGAGTTCTCGGGAACCGGCGTGGGCTTGGCCACCGTCAGCCGAATCGTCGTTCGCCACGAAGGACGGGTCTGGGGCGTGGGCGAGGTCGACAAGGGCGCGCAGTTCTCGTTCGCGCTTCCGGTACAGCCCGCGTGACGGACGCTCCGAGCGTCGACGTGCTGCTCGCGGAGGACAATCCGTACGATGCCGAGCTGCTGATCCGCGCGATTCGCCAGAGCGAGCTCGTGCGCGGCGTACACTGGGTGCGCGACGGCATTCAGGCTCTCGATTTCCTGCGCTGTCGCGGCGAGCACGCGGGACGCGACCCGCGTCAGCGCCCGCGGCTGGTGCTGCTGGACTTGAAGATGCCGAAGGTCGACGGCCTGGACGTCTTGCGGGCCCTCAAGGCGGACGCCGATTTCGTGGTGCCGATCGTGATGATCACCTCCTCGGGTGAGGAGCGCGACGTCGTCGAGAGCTACGCGCTGGGCGTCAACAGCTTCGTCGTCAAGCCGGTCGACGGATTCGAGCTGACGCGGGCGATCCGAACGTTGTGCACCTATTGGCTCGCGCTCAACCGGGTCCCCGAGGGTTGACGGGCGGGGACGCATGGTGACCAGCCCGGTTCGCATCCTCGTGGCGGACGACAACGCGCTCGACGCGGAGCTCGCGCTGCGGGAGCTGCGCCGCTCCGGCATGGAGGTCGAGGGCCTCGTCGCACCCGACGAAGCGGCCTTCCGCCGCGGGCTGACCGGCTTCGCGCCCGACGTCATCCTGTGCGACTTCTCGTTTCCCGGCTTCAGCGGCTTGGCGGCGCTGCACATCGCCCGCGAGGTCGTCCCGCGCACGCCGCTCATCTTCGTGTCGGGAACGATCAGCGAAGAGAAGGCCGTCCGGGCGGTGCGTGAAGGCGCGGTCGACTACGTCCTCAAGCACAATCTCTTCCGCCTGCCCGACGCGGTCACGCGCGCGATCGACGAAGCGCGCGAGCGCGCGCGGCGTGAGGTCGCCGAGGCGCAGCTCGCGGCGGAGCGCGAGCGGATGTCGGCACTGCTCGAAAACGTCGACAGCGCGCTCCGATCGTATTCGCTGCTTGAGGAGCGGTATCACTACCTCAACGCGGCGACCGCGCGCGTCTACGGCCGACCGTTGGAGGACTTCTGGCACGGCGAGGAGATCTGGCGCGAGATCGTCCATGCGGACGACTGGGAACGATTCGCCGTGGCGCGCGAGGAACTGATGCGCCTCGGCGCGGCCGCCGTCGAGTACCGTGCCGTGCATCCGGACGGCGCCGTCCGGTGGGTCGACCAACGTTCGAAGGTCGCGCGCGACGAGAGCGGGCGCGCGATTCGCGTCGACACCATCGCCGCCGACGTGACCGAGCGCGTGCAGGCGGCCCAGCACCTGCTGCGCGTCAGCCGCGTGCGCGACCTCCAAGCGGCCGTGAACTCCGCGATCGTGCGCACCGCCGAGCCGGCGTCGCTCTGCCGCGAGGCGTGCCGGATCGCGTCCGACGTCGGGGGGTTCCCGCTGGCCGCCGTCATCACGGTCGGCGATGCCGAGGCGGGGCCGACGCTGGAGGCTTCCTCCGGCGGCTACGAGTACGACCGCGTCCTGTTCCGCGTGCGTGAAGCGCTCGCCGATCCGAAGGGGGCGCGCAGCGTCATCGCGGCTTCGCTGCGCGCCGGTGCGGCGGCGGTGGCGAACGACCTGACCGATCCGAACACGATCAACGCCGAAGCGCCGGCGCTGCTCGCGTCCGGCGTGCGCGCGTTCGGAAGCTTTCCGTTTCGGATCGATGCGAGCCGCTCGGGGCTGCTGATCCTGGGGGCCGCCGAGCGCGACTTCTTCAACACCGAGGAGGTCGAGCTGGTCACGGGCCTGGCGAACAATCTCGGGTTCGCCTTGGAGCTGGCCGCGAAGCGTGGCCACCTCGACTATCTCGCGAACTACGACCCGGTCACCGACCTTCCCAACCGCGCCCTCGCGTTGCGCCTCTTGGAACGGGAGATCGTCGCGGCGCGTCGCGCCGGCGACCGGCTCGGCGTGCTCGTCTTCGATCTGTACCAGTTCGCCAACGTGAACACGACGCTCGGCGATACCGCCGGCGACACGCTCCTGCGCGACGTCGCGCAGCGCTTACGCGAACGGGTCGGCCCCACGCGCGCCGCGCGTTTGGCCGGCGACCGGTTCGTCGTCATCTATCCGGGGCCGCAGGCCGTCGAGGACGTCGCGAACGCGCTGAGCCCGCAGGGCGTCGAGCTGTTCGCGGAACCGTTTCTGGTCGGCGGGCGGGACCTCCGCGTCACCGCGCGCGCCGGGTGCTCGGTGTATCCGGAAGACGGGGCCGAAGCGGAAGAGCTGGTGCAACACGCGGAGGCGGCGTTGCAGAGCGCGCGTGCCGCGGAAGTGGCGCACCGCTTCTACGCGCCGGAGCTCGACGCACGCCTGCGGTACCGTTTCGACCTCGAGGCGCGTCTGCGCCGCGCCGTCGACGCCAACGAGTTCGAGCTGCACTACCAGCCGAAGGTACGGCTCGCGGACCGCGGCGTCACCGGCGTCGAAGCGCTGCTGCGCTGGCGCGACCCGCAGCGCGAGGGCCTCGTGTCGCCGGCCGAGTTCATCCCCATCCTCGAGGAAACGGGGTTGATCGTCGAGGTCGGACGCTGGGCGATCGCGGAGGCCGCGCGGCAGCACGCGGCGTGGAGCCGCGCGGGACTGCGCGCACCGCGGGTCGCGGTCAACGTCTCGGTCGAGCAGATTCGTGCCGGAACCGTGCTCGACGACGTGCGGTGCGCGATCGCGAAGAGCGGCTCGGCCGGCATCGACCTCGAGGTGACCGAGAGCGGCGTGATGGGCAACATCGGCGAGGCGATCGCGGTCCTCGGCGCGATTCGCGAGCTGGGCGTCGGCATCGCGATCGACGACTTCGGGACCGGCTACTCGTCGCTGGCCTACGTGTTCCGTCTGCCGATCACCAGTTTCAAGATCGACCGCAGCTTCGTGAGCGGGATGACGGCCGACGCGAACATGGTCAGCATCGTCTCGACGATGATCTCGCTCGGGCGCGACCTGGGTCTGGGTGTCGTCGCGGAAGGCGTCGAGACGGAGGAAGAGGCGAAGCTGCTGCGCTTGCTGCGCTGTGAGGAGATGCAAGGATTTCTGGCCGCGCGGCCGATGCCGGCCGAAGCCCTCGAGCGGTGGCTGACGAGCTGGCCGTAGGAGCCGGCAGTTTCGATCGGGTAGGCGGGCACATGACGTTTGCGACCGCCGATCTCGTCGACGCGCACCAGGAACGGCTCCAGAGCTGCGCGCTGCAACTCCGCTCCTACGGCGCCCGCCCCGCGTTCGCGGGCGCGATCCGCACCGTGCGCACCTTCGAGGACAACGCGCTGCTCAAAGAGGTGCTCTCGACGCCGGGTAACGGCGGCGTGCTCGTCGTCGACGGCGGTGGTTCGCTGGGGCGCGCGCTCGTCGGTGACGTCATCGCGGGGCTCGCGCTGGAAAACGGCTGGAACGGCATCGTCATCAACGGCGCGATTCGCGACGTCGTCGCGTTGGCGAAGCTCGATTTCGGGCTCAAAGCACTCGGTTCGAACCCGATGAAGAGCGCCAAGGCGCGCGTGGGCGAGGTCGACGTGCCGGTCGCGTTCGGCGGCGTAACCTTCACGCCCGGCGCGTGGCTCTACAGCGACGAAGACGGCATCCTCGTCAGCGCGACGCCGCTCGAAGCCGAATAGCGCAGCGACGCGATCGATGTGCCAACCAGCAGGCACATGAAGTCGCTACGCTCCGTGTATGGGAGAGGTCGTTTCACTGCTCGACGCGCCGCAGCTCTTTGCCGATGAGCCGGCGCGCGCGCGCCCGGATGCTTCGGCAAAACGGAAGCGTGATACCAAGAGCGTCGGCGATATCTCCGAGGCGCGCGTGCTGACGGCGCTCATGGAAGCCGGCTACGTCGTGTCGCGGCCGTTCGGTGAAAACCAACGGTACGATCTCGTGATCGACGACGGGCAACGTCTGTATCGCGTGCAGGTAAAGACGGGGCGCTTGCGCGGCGCAGTGATCGCGTACAGTTGCTCGAGTTCGCACGCGCATCGAAACGGCGTGCAGCGGCCATATTTCGGTGAAATCGACTACCTAGCGGTCTACTGCCCGCAGACGAGAAAGGTGTACCTCCTGCCCGAGCAGGAGTTCGTCGCCACGGCGGCTCACCTTCGCGTGTCGCCCGCCCGAAACAACATGGTGAAGGGGATCCGATGGGCGTCCCGGTTCGAGCTGCCGTAGCTCAGTGGTAGAGCACGTCCTTGGTAAGGACGAGGCCGTGGGTTCAATCCCCACCGGCAGCTCCAGTCTCGCAAGACCTTCCCGGCGCGGAGGGTCTTGTCGCTTTCTTGAGTAGCTGTCCGACGCTATGCCAGCTACGGTTTCCACGGACAGCGCCAAGCGCGCGCTCCTCGAGCACCTGATCGATGACGCCGGACTCTTTCCGCCCGCTCGCCTGCCCATGCGCGAAGCCCTGCGGGCGCACGCTCGCCACAACGAGAGCGCCTACGCGTGGGTCGGCGGCCGCTTCGTGGCCCCGGCCTCACGGCTGGACGAGCTGGCGAGGACGCGCATCGGGGACGCGCCGCTCGACCTGGCGATCGTGCTCGACGCCGCGACGCAAGGCGCCAAGGGCAACACGATCCGCGCCGACCTGCATCGCACCGAGCGCGTCCGCGCGCTGCCGGGCGTGACGGTCTCGGCGCTCGAGGTCCGCATTCCCGGACCGGCCCTCGACGCGGGCGCGCTGGGCGCCGCGGTGGGCGAGGTCGCGATCGGGTGGCCGAGCGATCCGGTCCCGTTCTGGTACGAACCGACCTTCAACGCCGGCTGGGTCACGCCGCCGGAGACCGCGCTGGCGGCGCTCGCCGCTGCGCGCGAGAGCGCGCCCGCCAACGTCACCGTCGGTGCCAAGCTGCGCTGCGGCGGTCCGACGCCGGCCGCGCTGCCGGAGGTCGACGACGTCGCCGCGTTCCTGATCGCCGCGCAGGCGCACGGGGTGCCGTGGAAGGCGACGGCGGGGCTGCACCATCCGGTCCGCGGCCGTCACGGCGAGACGGAGACGGCGCACGGCTTCCTCAACGTCTTCCTGGCCGGCGTGCTGCTGCACGCGGGCGCGATCGAGCCGAGCGCCGTGGTCGACGTGCTGGCGGAAGAAGATGCGCGCGCGTTCCAAGTCGATCCGCTGCACGTCGGCTGGCGCGACGCGCGCGTCGAGGCGGAGGCGGTCGCGGCCGCGCGCGCGCAGTGCGTCGCGTTCGGCAGCTGCAGCTTCGACGAACCGGTGAACGGCCTGCGCGAGCTCGGCCTGCTGGCGTGATCGATCCCGCCGATTACGGCCTGGACAACCTTCCCTTCGGCGTCGTCGAATACGACGACCGCGTCTTCCCGGCGGTCGCGTTCGAAGATCGCGTCGTCGACCTCGACGCGCTGGTCGGCGCGAACGTGCTCGACGAAGAGAGCCTGCGCGGTGCGAGCACGCTCAACGCGTTCCTCGGCCGCGGCCACAGCGTCTGGTCCGCGGTCCGCGCGCGCTTACAGCAGCTGCTGGGACCCGCCGCGGCAGGCCACGAGCGCGCCGCCGTCGCCCGCGCGTCGCATCCGCGCGACGCGGTGCGCGAGTGCCTGCCGGTCGCGATCGGCGACTACGTCGACTTCTACTCCTCGATCGAGCACGCCACCAACGTCGGCGAGATCTTGCGGCCCGGGACACCGCTGTTGCCGAACTACCGGCACATCCCGATCGGCTACCACGGGCGTTCGGGCACCGTGGTGCTGAGCGGGACGTCGATTCGGCGTCCGCACGGCCAGCGCAAGCCGACCGGTGCCGACGCGCCGGTCTTCGGGCCGACGCAACAGCTCGACGTCGAGCTGGAGATGGCCTGGATCGCCGGACCCGGGAACGACTTGGGCGTGCCGATCGGCGCCAACGCCGTGCGCCCGCACGTCTTCGGCTACGTGTTGCTCAACGACTGGAGCGCACGGGACATCCAAGGCTGGGAGTATCAGCCGCTCGGACCGTTCCTGGGGAAGTCGTTCGGGACGTCGATCTCGCCGTGGATCGTCACCCTCGACGCGCTCGAACCGTTCCGGGTCGCGGAGCGCGCGCGCGATCCCGAGCCGTTGCCGTATCTGCGCGCGAACCTGCCGTGGGCGTACGACGTCGAGCTGGAGATGCTGCTGGTCACGCCGCGTATGCGCGAGCACGCGCACCCGCCGCTGACGATCTCGCGCACCAACCTGCGCGGCATGTATTGGACGGTCGCGCAGCAGCTCGCGCACGTCACGTCCAACGGCGCGACGATCAGGCCCGGCGATCTGTTCGGCACCGGAACGATCTCCGGGCCGACGCCGGGCTCCGAAGGGTCGCTGCTCGAACTGACGCACCGGGGCGCACGGCCGCTCGCGCTTCCGGGGCGCGAGACGCGCGGATTCCTCGAGGCCGGCGACACCGTCATCATTCGCGGGCGCGCGACGAACGGGGCGGCGCGGGTGGGTTTCGGCGAGGTCGTCGGCACGATCGTCGGCTGAGGAACGACGGAAAACGCGGTCCTGACGGCGTACAGCGGGGAACAGCCACCTCGGTCGATCGTATGTTTGATCGCCAGCACTGCACTTTGTCTTCGAGGCTCCGTCGGAGGTCTCCATGCGCTCCCGCTCCGTCGCACGGTTCATCGCCATCGCTGGTCTGGTCGCACTCGGCAGCGGCTGCGCCGGCTCTCGCGGTTCCACCTCGATGGTGCCGCATGTCGGCTCGAACGTTCCCACCGGCGCTGAGCGAAGCGTCACCTTCAAGCTGGTAGTTCCGACCAAGCCCGGGGCGGGGACGACGAGCCAGAGGCGCGTCCCGAAGTACGTCTCGCCGTCGACGCAGTCGATCGCGATCATCGTCAACGGCGGCACGCCGGTCGCCGAGACGATCCAGACCAGCGGTCCGAACTGCACGACGCCGACGGTGATCTCGCCGACCACCTGCACGATCTCGTTCACCGCGCCGGTCGGGACCGACACCATCGAGATCGACACGTACGATCAGCCGAACACCGGCTCCGGCCCCTACGTGGGCAACGACCTCTCGAACACCTCGTTCCTCGCCACGATCACCGCCGGGGAAAACAACGTCATCACCGCGACCTTGGGGGGCGTGGCCGCCTCGGCGACCGTCACCCCGCTGGCGAACTCGGGGTATCTGGTCGGTTCGCAGAGCGGCATGATCGCGTACGGCGACAAGTCGTTCAGTGTGGCCGTCGTCTCGTACGACGCCGACCAGAACCCGATCGTCGGGCTGGGCGCACCGTCGCTCTCCCTGCAGGGATCGTCGGGACTTTCGATCACCGGCCCCGCCACCGGTGCCTCGCAGAACATCTTCACCTTCAAGAACACCGCGTTCGGAACCAGCGAACAGCTGATCGCGACGGTCACTCCCCTCGCCGGCACCACCGGACAGCCGGTCACCGAGGCGATTCCGGTCGAGACCAAGCACGTCGTCGTCTACACCCTCAACCCCACCAACAACGCGGCCTACGTCTTCTACGACGAGAACGGTACGGCGCAATACTCGCTCGCGGTCCCGGGCGGCAACAACGCGGAAGACGGTCTGGCGGTGGACGCCAACGGCACCGTGGCGATTCCGATCAGCAACGGGACGGTCGACGTGTATACGAACGGTGCGACCTCGCCGAGTTATACGATTAGCGGCGTGGTCAGCAATCCGGGCGGCGCGTGCTTCGATCACGAGGGCGACCTCTATCTCACCGACAGCAACGGCAACTCGGGGAACGGTCAGGTCGAGATGGTCACGGCCGGCGGGACGACGACCGCGGCGACCTACAAGACCGACATCGTGGGCCCCTTCGCATGCGCCGTCGATCCGGTCGACGACTCGCTGTGGGTGCTGAACCTGGGCAACTCGTCGGTCGTGCAGTATCCGCACGGCTCGACCACGCCCGAGCAAGAGTTCGCTTTGAGCGGCGGCGAGAGCTACTCGGACGAGTCGATCGCGCTCGACCGCTTCGGCACGATGTACATCGGCGAGAACGACGCCAGCGACGTGCCGCAGGTGCAGGTCTATCTGCTCGGCACGCACTCGTCGGACTTCGTGTTGAACACCTATGACCCGAGCGGGTTCTGGGCCCCGACCGGCCTGGCGGTCGACGTCGCCGGAAACCTGTGGGTCGGCGACTTCACCAACGGGGGCGGCGGCGGCGCGGTCCAGGAGTACCCGGGCTACGTGACCGCGTCGTCGTCGGCGACGATGCTGCCGTACACGCCGCTCAACTCGCTGCTCGGCCTCGCGGTGAATCCGAGCCAGTAACCGCCGACGCCCGCTACGCCTTGCGGCGGGTGGTTTTCTTGCGGGTCGTCTTCTTGCGCGCCGCCGTCGCTTTCTTGCGCGTCGCGGTCTTCTTGCGGGTGGACGTCGCCTTCTTGCGGGTGGACGTCGCTTTCTTGCGGGTGGCCGTGGTCTTCTTGCGGGTCGAGGTCGCCTTCTTGCGGGTCGTTCCGGCGGCTTTGCGCGCGCGGGCCCGGCCGGCGACGGCGGCTCGCTTGGCGCGGGCGCTATGAGGCCGCACGCCGACGTCCGCGGCCGACGTCTCGCTCAGGTCGACGTCGTAGTGCTTGGCAGCCTTCTTGATGTTGGCGAAGGCCAGGTCACGATCGGCCGCCGAGACGCCTTCGACCTGGTCGAGCCGGGCGATCGCGTTGCGGACGTGCCGCGCGTCGGTCAGCGGCTCTTTGCGCTGCTTCGGAAACGCGTAGACGCTGTCGGGCAAATCGCTCTGCGTCGTGAGCCGCCCGTGCTTTTCGTGGGGACGCCATGTCGCTCGCATGGCCCCAGTGTACCCGAGCACGGGCGGCTCGCAAAGCCCTAGAAGTTGGTCCCCCCGTTATACGGCGGCCCGTTCACCGCGTACCCGAACAGGGTCCCGGCGGTCGTGTCCATGTACGTCTCGTCGGAGGCGAGGACGTACCCGGCCGCGATCAGCGCCTTGACCTGCGTGTCGTACTGGGCGACGTAGTTGGCCTGGTTGCCGTACAGCGTGGTCAGCTGCGAGCTGCTGAAGACGTTGAAGACGCCGGTGTTCCCACAGGTGTCGGAGATGCTGTTGGTCAGCGCCGGCGGCAGCGAGACTTCCTGGGCGCCGTCGGAAGCGATCTCGGTCGGCTGCCCGAGCGGGAACATCTCGTCGGGCGTGCGCACGCCGCCCTGCGGCCACATGTTCGCGTCCAGCGCCGGGACTTGAAGCGTGGCCCCGATCGAGTCGTTGAACGTGTTCAGCGTCGCGCCGTTGACGACCGTCGTCTGCACGCTCGGCGCGCTGGTCAGCGTGAAGTACGTGCTCGCCGGCAGCGACGGCGCGCTGCTCGCTGCGGCGACGCCGAGCTGTTTCTCCAACTCGAGGAAGATCGCGCGGAAGTACGGCTGATAGCCGATCGGGTTGGTCGCGACCGAGACGCCGGCGTCGCACGCGCCGCCTTGCGTGACGGCCGGGTTGGGCGCGAACACGCCGGCGCCGCTGGCGGCGGCCGGAACGGCGCTGGCGCCGTGCGGCCCGGGCCAGTCGTAGCGGCGATAGTTCGCGATCGACGTCGGCGAGTCGCTCAAGCTGGCGAACACGCGATAGAAGTCGGTGTAGTTCGCGACGTCGATGTAGAACGGATCGCTGCCGGGCCGGCTGAGCAACTGTGCCGCGCTCAGCGGCGACGCGCCCGCGTTCGCGTTGGGATCGAGGTACGCTCCCATCGGCGCGCCCGCCGCGGCGCCCAAGTTGTTGATCGCGAGCCAATTCCCGGTCCCGTCGATCGGGATCATGCCCTGGAAGACGGCCTTGAGGTTGGTCGGATCGACGTTGAAACCCTCGGCGAGCAGCGTGTTGACGGTCCATGCACTCTGGCTGATGCCGGTGAAGATGCGCGTCGCGAACGTCGGCGGCGTATAGGTCGCGCCGGTGACGGTCGGCGCCGCGGTGGTGCCGGCCAACATGCGGCCGAAGTCGCGCTCGACGACCAGCCCTTCACCCTGCGCGTTGGCGGGGATCGAGGTGTTGTCGCCGTTGGTCGTCGCGCTGCTCTGCCACTGCACGCGGCCGTACGCCGTCGCGTTGTTCTGCAAGAAGCCGTTGCCCATCCCGGTCGCCCACATCTGGCCGTCCGGTGAAGTGCCGCCGGTCGAAGCCGGGCTCTGGTTGAGGCTGCCGAGCGAGATCGCGGAGCTGCGGTTCTCGGCGTCGACGAGGATCACGGTGTCCGGCGCCGAGCCGGCGGCGGGCGCGATGATCTCGTACTGTGTCGTGTAGTCGACCATCCCGTTCGCGTCCTTCGGCTGCGAACCGATGTTCACGACCGCTTCTTTCGGATCGATGATGCCGCTGATGACGCCGTACGTCTTGACGTACGGGACGCCGTTGAACGTGCCGACCGGCAGTTGCCCCAGAACCGTCATCGAGACGACGCGCGATTTGAGAGCCAGTGCCGGGTTCGGGGTGGGAAGGTTACGCGGCGGCGTCGTGCCCGAGCCGCCGCACGCGGCCGGAACGACACCAAGGGTCGCGGCCAAAATGACCGCGAGCCGAAAAGCCGAGGGATGCAACAGGGGACCCTCCGCGGAAACTCGCCTCCACCCGGTGAGACGGAAAGTGGAAGAATATTCCCATCGTATCCCCTCGACCGGCGTACCAAACGGGGGCGCCCCCCGCTGGGTGAGTCAGCCCAAGTAGCCCACGCTGCGCTCGAGCGCGGTCCACGCGGCATCGCCGAACGCGACTTTTTCCTTGGCGTAGAAGCCGGCACTCGCGAGCCGGGCACGGAACGGCCCGACCTCGACGCGGTTGAGGACCATTCCGCGCCGCACGAGCTTGTCGGCCAGGCTGGCCTCGGAAAGCTGCATGTCGCGCCGGTTGGTGAGCGCCTTGGCGTCGATCTCTTCGTGCAAGATCGTCTGCAAGTCGGGCGGCAACGACTGCCAGGCCTGCGCGTTGGCGACAACCCAGAAGTTCGACCACATGTGGTTGGTCACCGAGATGTATTTCTGGACCTCGAAGAGCCGGTAGGTCTCCAAGATCGTGAACGGATTCTCTTGCGCGTCGACGACGTGCGTCTGCAGCGCGGTGTACATCTCGCTGGCCGCGATCGGCGTCGGCGCCGCGCCGAGCGCCGAGAACATGTCGGTCCAGATGTGCGTGGGCGGCGTGCGGATCTTCAAGCCGGCCATGTCGCCGACGACGCGTATCGGTTTGGTCGAGGTCGTCACCTGGCGGAAGCCGTTGACCCACGGCCGCGCGAACGTGTGGAACGGCCCTTTTTCGTCCATCTCCGCGCGCACGAGCGCGCCGAGCTGGCCGTCGAAGGCGGCCAGCGCCTGCGGTTGGTCGTGGAAGGCGAAGCCGATCCCTTCGATCCCGGCCAGCGGCGCGACGGCGGCGTAGATCCCCCCGTAGCCGGAGTAGAGCTGGATCGCGCCGGTGCGCACCTGCGAGAGCATCGCCGGATCGCCGCCCAGGACGTTGTTCGGATAGATCTCGATCGCCAGGCGCCCGTTCGAGCGTTTGGCGACCGCGTTCTTCACCAGCACCGCGTTGACGTGCAGCGGATGGTTCAGCTGGACCGCGTGTGCCCACTTGAGGGTGAACTGCGCAGCCCTGGCTGGCGCCCGGACGAACGCGATCGACGCGAACGTTCCGGCGGCACCGGCCAGGAAGGTCTTACGAGTCGGTGCGGTCTTAGATCGGGTCATGGTAGCCGGCGCGGATCATCTCCTCGCTCTGGCTACGCGCTTCGCGGAACAGCGCCTGCTGCGCCGGGGCCTGGTTCTGCGGCTCGGCCAGCAGCTTCGCCAGCTCCTCGTCGAAGAACCGCGAGACGTCCTGCGCCGTGTGCATGCCGTGGCGGACGCGCTGCGCGATCATCAGCCGATAGATGCGATCGGTGGCGAGGTCCTCCATGTAGCCGTCGAGCAGTGAGGCGCCCAGGCCGCTGAGGTACCCGTGGCGGTAGCGAATGACCGTGCGCACCGCCGCGCGCGTCCCGGCTTCGCTCTTCGTGCCGACGCCGGCGATCGAGGGCAAGAGGTCCGGCGTCGCGTTCGCGCCCGGCTTGCGCTTCATCCCTTGATTGGGTTTGGGGAATTGGGCGACCGCGATCGCATTCTGGTCCGGATGGCCGGTCCAGGCGCCGTCGAACAGACACGCCGCTTCGTTCTGCTTGTCTTTCTCGAGGACGGCCATCGCGCGCGCGTTCAGCTCGGGATCGCCGCGGTCGGGGAAGAGCGCGGTCATGCCGCCGACCGCCAAGATGCCGTGCCGGTGCGAGACTTCGGGGATACGCTCGCGCAGGTTCTGGAAGAAGCCGACGTCGGTCGGGATCGTGTTGCGATCGGGCAACACCCAATTCGGATCTTCGAGATTGTAGTCGATCAGCGATGCCATGTAGTCCCAACGGCCCAGGTTCAGTCCCAAGATGTGATCGCGCAAGTTGTACGCGAACTCTTCGATCTCGTACGCGAACGGGAACGCCTCGACCAGCGCCATCGCCTTGATGGCGTAGGGATCGTCGAGGCCCTTGGCCTTCGCCAGCGCTTGGAAGACGTCGCGCCACCACAGCGCTTCCTCGGCCGACTCGGATTTCGGGATGTAGATCGCGAGCGGGTGCTTCAAGCGCGTGAAGTCGAGCTTGTAGACGAGCAGCGCGAGATCGAACAGGCCGGCCGACGTCGGCTCGTCGTAGACGCCGGCTTGTCCCAAGTGCAGGCCGCGCACGCGCGTCCACAGCACGGTCGAGGACGGCTTGATCGCGACCGTGTTGCCGCCGCGCTTCTGGTCGACGTACGTGAGCTGGCCGTAGTACGCCTCGATCGCGTTGTCGATCGCCAGCAAGATGCGCGCGAAGTCGTTCGCCATCGAGTCTTCGAAGTCGATCATCACCGCCGGCGAACCGGAGTTGAGCAGCTTGACGACCAGCTCGTGATCGTCGGCGGGCCCGGTCATCTGATTGCGCTGATCGGCGACCCACGCCGGCAGCTCGACCTTCCAATCGCCCTGCGCCGCCGAGGGCGGCAGATACGCCGGCTTCTCGCCGCGCTGCGAGGCCGCGAGCCGCTCGTGCCGCTTGGCCAGCAGCGCCTGTTGGCGGTGCGTGAACGCGTCGTGCAGCGGTTTGTAGAAAGCGGCGAACCCCGCCGGCAGGTCGTTCTCGATCGAGAAGCCTCGCGGGGCGGTGTTCATCGGAGGGATGTGACCCGTCTGCGTCTGCATGCCGGCCCTTTCGCCGTTTCCCGGTGGACCCATCCGCCCGCGTAGGCCAGCCGTCCAATCCGAGCCAATTGGAAGTGATGTGCGCAATGAGGAGTTTTCCGCCCTCGACCTGTAGTTCCGACACCGGATGCGCCCGTAGCTCAACTGGATAGAGCGAGGCACTCCTAAGGCCGAGGTTGGCGGTTCAAGTCCGCCCGGGCGCATGTTTCCCTCCAGGAGCCCAGGTCATCGCACGACGCGTGTACGGTATCGTCCGCGCGGCCTCGCTCATGGCAGCGGTGGTCGTGGCCGTGCTATGCGGTCCGGCGGCGGTGCGCGCGCTGCTGCCGGCCGATCTCGCGTTCCTGACCGGGGCCGGCGTCGTCGCCTTGGCGCTCGGCATGATCCGTCCGCCGGCCGCGCACTTCGAACGCAGCCTGCGTCCGACGCCCGAGAGCGATCGGGTCGGCCTGCTGATCCCGGTGCTGATCGCGGTGCTGGCGGTCGAGGGCTGGTTCTGGGCGGCCGTGCTCAACGTCGTCGCCAGCCTGGTCCGCATCGACGGGCTGCGGCGCCGCTCGCTGAGCGACCGGATCCTGACCTCGGCGCTGCGTTTTCCCGGCTGGTGGGCGGCCGGGCTCGTCGCGGCGCCGCTGCGCGGCGTCGTGTCGACCACCCCGACGCTAAGCGCGCTGGGCATCTTCGTCGGGATCGCGACCGCCGCGGCGCTGCTGATCGACCTGCTCTGGATCGACCCGCTGACCGCCGCGCGCCAAGGCCGCTCGCTGCTGCGCGTCTGGCAGCGGCACCTGGCCGACCGCGGCACGGTGCTGACCGCGCTCGCGGAAGCGGGATGGGGGTACGTGGTCGCGCGCGTGTTCCTCGGCGACGGCGCGCTGCTGGGGATCGGGACGATGATCCCGCTGCTCGTGTTCGCGGTCGTGCTGGTGCGCTTCGCGCGCGCGAACGCGCGGCTGCACCGGTTGACGATCTCGCGCGCGGCGGTCGACGCGATGCTGCGCGCCAGCGACCCGCAGCCGCAGATGCGCTCGCTGCTCGAGAGCG
Organism: Candidatus Sulfotelmatobacter sp.; assembly: GCA_035504415.1. Classification (NCBI taxonomy): domain Bacteria; kingdom Pseudomonadati; phylum Acidobacteriota; class Terriglobia; order Terriglobales; family Candidatus Korobacteraceae; genus Candidatus Sulfotelmatobacter; species Candidatus Sulfotelmatobacter sp. The sequence continues at coordinate 97,473 of DATJRY010000015.1, forward strand.
TCGATCCGCGCATCGTGCGCGAGTCGGTCGAGATCGCGGCGTTCGGGCGCGGCGGCGGCGATCAGTGGACCCGGTTGGTGCGGTTCGGACCGCCGGTCACGCCCGAAGTCGAACGGCGCGGCGGCCGCGTGCTGCTCGAGCTGCAGGTGACCGGCGAGGACGTCGTCGTCGAGCACTACGACGAGGGCAGCGTCCAGGTCTACGCCGCGCGCGACGGCGAGAACCGCCTGCGCGGCGCGCTGCTGGTGTACCGTTCACCGCAGCACGCGCCGCTGGTCTCGCCGCGCGAGTTCGAGCGCGCCGCGGCGGAGCTAGGCCCGTTGCTCGGCGAGTACGGCGCGATCACCGCCACCCGCACCGCCGCGACGATCGACACGCTGACCGGCCTGGCCAACCGGCGCGGCGTCTCGCGCGCCTTCGACGAGGCGATGGCGTACGTGCGCGGCGGCGGCCGCTACGCGGTGCTGCTGCTCGACGTCGATCACTTCAAGTCGATCAACGACCTGCTCGGCCATCAAGCCGGCGACCGCGTCTTGGCGCAGATCGGAAAGGTCATCGCCGACAACATCCGCGGCGTCGACGTCGCCGGCCGCTTCGGCGGCGAGGAGTTCCTGGTGCTGCTGCGCGACGCCTCGCGCGAGCGCGCGATGCACGTCGCCGAGCGGCTGCGCGAAGCGATCGAGAGCGGCGGCTTCGCGTACGCCGACGGCAAGCCGGTCACGGTCTCGGTCGGCGTGGCCTACGCGCGGCCGGTCGACGGGACGGCGGACGTCGTCGAGCGCGCGGATCGGGCGCTCTATCGGGCGAAGAACGCGGGGCGCAATCGCGTCGTCGAATCCCCACTGCTCGCCGTCTGACCGAGGATCCGTCATCACCACCGCCCCGATCTACGTCATCGTCCAGCTGACCCCGACCGCGCGCTGGCTCGCGCTCGCGCGCGACGAGCGCGAACGCTGGGTCGAGGACCGCTTCGCCCAGCTCGCCGAGTCGTTCGCGGACGACGAGAGCGGGCCGCTCTGGTCGCAGGTCACCGAGATGCACACGACGCGCGGGATCGAGCGCAGCGTCGTCATGCTGTGGCGCATCGCCGACGACGACGCGCTCGGCGGCCTGGGCGAGATCCTCCAGCGCGCCGATCTGACCGATTACTTCGTGGTCGCGACCATCGGCGGATTCCGCGACGACGACCGCGCCTCGATCATGGGCCCGCTGGTCGACCTTTAGTGGCGGTCCGCTCAGGGGTGCGGGACGACCAGGCGGGCGGCGACGACGCCGGCGTAGACGGCGGCTAGGCCCAGGATCAGCGAGCCGGCCACGTAGGCGAAAGCACCGGCCAGTGCTCCGGCCCGGGTCAGCTGGAGCGCGTCCAAGCCGAAGCTCGAGAAGGTGGTGAAGCCGCCGCAGATGCCGGTCGCCAGGAACAGGCGGGCGTTCGGCGACATCCCGAGGAGGCCATCGGTTGCCAGCTCGGCGATCGCGCCGATGGCGAAGCAGCCGACCACGTTGACGATCAGCGTGCCCCACGGGAAGCCCGGCCCCCAGCGGCCGATCGCCAGCAGCGCGACCGCGTAGCGCAGCACCGAGCCGATCGCACCCCCCGCGGCGACCAGCAGCCCGTTCTGGAGGGTCACCGAGCGAACGGGCAGGGGGAGCGCACGGCCCGTCCTTCGGTTTACAGGGGCCGGACCCTGTGCTATGCTATCCGCTGGAACGGACCCCGCGTCCGTTTTCTTCATGTTCCCCGGCGCTCCGGGCCCCCTACAGACACGACGATGGCGAAAAAAGAAAACCGCGTGATGGTCACCATGGCCTGCACCGAGTGCAAGCGCCGTAACTACAACACGTTCAAAAATCGGCAAAAGACGAGCGAGCGCCTCGAGCTCAGCAAGTATTGCCGCTGGTGCCGCTGCCACAAGCCGCACCGGGAAACCAAGTAATCCTCGGGTATCGGCATTTCGCCGAACCCCTAAGGGCGGTGGCGCAATTGGTAGCGCAGCGGTCTCCAAAACCGCGGGTTGCAGGTTCGAGTCCTGTCCGCCCTGCCAATTTTCTGCGGTACAAGGCATCATGAAGACCAACCCCTCCCGCTCCGGCGCGCCAGCGCGCTCGGGGCCGTCCCGTCCCCAAGCGAGCCGTCCGACTCCGTCCCGCACGCCGGCGCGTGCCGCCAACGCGGTGCGCACGCAAGAGTTCGTGCAGGGCGTCATCTCGGAGATGCGGCGCGTTACCTGGCCCTCGCGCGAAGAGTGGGTCGGCGCCACGCTGCTCACGCTGGCGCTCGTCATCGGGGTCGGGGTCTTCACCTATCTCTGCGACCTGCTGTTCGGTTGGGTGTTCACCTTCCTGACCGGAGGGGCACGCTGATGGACACCGATCAGACGACCGTCGTCGTTCCGGACGACGCGACCGTCGCCGCCCCGGCCAAGAAGCAAGACGACCGCAAGAAGTGGTACGTCATCCACACCTACTCGGGCTACGAGAACAAGGTCAAGGCCAACCTCGAGCGCCGCATCCACTCGATGAACATGCAGGACAAGATCTTCCGCGTGCTCGTCCCGATGGAAGACGAAGTCGAGTTCAAGGACGGCAAGCGCAAGATCACCCCGAAGAAAGTCTTCCCGGGCTACGTCCTGGTCGAGATGGACATGGACGACGCGTCTTGGTACGTCGTGCGCAACACCTCGGGCGTGACGGGCTTCGTCGGCTCGCCGGGTTCGGGTGAGAAGCCCGTCCCGCTGCAAGACAAAGAAGTCAAGACGATCCTCAAGCAGATGGGCATCGAGACGCCCAAGCTCAAGATCGACTTCGCCAAGGGCGACCGCATCAAGGTCACCTCGGGACCGTTCTTCGACTTCACCGGGATCGTCGACGACATCCAACCGGAGAAAGAGAAAGTTCGGGCGCTCATCTCGATCTTCGGGCGCGAGACGCCGGTCGAGTTGGAGTTCTATCAGATCGAGAAGGTCTGAGCGACTCGCTCTGAGAGCATGGTGGTGGGCGAGCGGCGCCGCACCACCCACGCCGGGGACGCGGCCCTCGCACATCGTGTGC